>CAKQBM010000042.1 GCA_934216185.1 uncultured Streptococcus sp.
GCTTGAGCCAGGCTAATTGCAAATTTAGCAATGATAGAAGGTTCAAAGTTATCTGCCGCACGGTTGATAATACGTGGGAAATCTTGGATGAGTTTGATGATTTCCCAGCTTTCAGCATCATTCAAGCTATAGTTGCCAGCTGTTTCTGGTTTGAAATCCGCTTTGCGCAAGATAGATTGGATACGAGCGTAGGCATATTGAACATAAGGTCCAGTTTCTCCCTCGAAGGATACCATTGCCTCTAGGTCGAAATCATACCCATTTGTACGGTCGGTCTTGAGGTCATAGAATTTAATGGCTCCAACCCCAACAGCATGCGCTACCTGGTCTTTGTTTTCAAGTTCAGGATTTTTAGCCTCGATTTGGGCCTTGGCACGGCTAACAGCCTCTGCAATAGTAGGCTCTAGCAAGATGACATTCCCTTTACGAGTAGAGAGTTTTTTCCCTTCTTTTGTAACCAAACCACAAGGAACGTGAGTAATGTCGTCACTCCAGTCGTAGCCCATCTCTTGTAAGACCGCTTTGAGTTGCTTAAAGTGGGCAGATTGTTCTTGACCAACGACGTAGATAGATTTGGCAAATTGATATTCTTTTTTACGATAAAGGGCTGCAGCCAAGTCACGAGTGATATAGAGAGTTGCACCATCCGATTTCTTGATAAGGGCTGGATGTTCAATTCCATATTTTTCAAGATTGACAACTTGAGCACCTTCTGACTCAACAAGAAGGCCTTTTTCAGAAAGAATGTCTACAACTGCATCCATCTTATCGTTGTAGAAGGCTTCCCCGTTGTAGCTGTCAAATTCGACTTGCAATTCATTGTAAAGGCGGTTAAATTCCACCAAACTTTCATCACGGAACCATTGCCAAAGTGCGAGAGCTTCCTCGTCGCCATTTTCCAGTTTACGGAACCATTCGCGTGCTTCTTCATCCAAGCTAGGGTCATTTTCAGCTTCAGCATTGATGCGGACGTAGAGTTTAAGGAGTTCATCGATTGGATGAGCTTTTACAGCTTCTTCGTCGCCCCATTTTTTGTAGGCAACAATCAACATCCCAAACTGTTTACCCCAGTCTCCCAAGTGGTTAACCTTGACCGTTTGATAACCGATTTTTTGGAAAATATGTGATAAGCTATCTCCGATAACAGTTGAGCGCAGGTGACCAATAGAGAATGGTTTAGCGATATTGGGACTAGACATGTCGATAACAACATTTTCTTGTTTGCCAATAGTTTGGTCAGCATAGTGTTCTTTTTCAGTGATAACAGCTTGCAATACTTGAGCAGAAATGGCAGATTTATCAAGGAAAAAGTTGACGTAAGGTCCTGTTGCGACAACCTTTTCAAAGGCTTGGCTGTTAATTTTTTCAGCCAGTTCAGCAGTAATCATTTGAGGTGCTTTACGTTCGACTTTTGCAAGAGAAAAAGCAGGGAAAGCAATGTCTCCCATTTCTGAGTTTTTAGGGGTTTCCAGTAAATTTAAAATAGCCTCTTGGTCCAGGCTATCAATGATGCGAGCCAACTCGCTAGCAATCAATTCTTTTGTATTCATTAAGAGCTCCTTTTTGGACTTTTCTACTATTTTATCACAATTTTAAAGAAAGAAGAAAAAATTTTTGAAATCTCCTGTTTTTCTGGTATAATATAGTTATAAAATTAGTTATAAATATGCATATAAGAGGATTTTATGAGAAAAAGAGATCGTCATCAGTTAATAAAAAAAATGATTACTGAGGAGAAATTAAGTACACAAAAAGAAATTCAAGATCGGTTGGAGGCGCACAATGTCTTTGTGACGCAGACAACCCTGTCTCGTGATTTGCGCGAAATCGGCTTGACCAAGGTCAAGAAAAATGATATGGTGTATTATGTACTAGCAAATGAGACAGAAAAGATTGATTTGGTGGAGTTTTTGTCTCATCATTTAGAAGGTGTTGCAAGAGCAGAGTTTACTTTGGTGCTTCATACCAAATTGGGAGAAGCCTCTGTTTTGGCAAATATTGTAGATGCAAACAAGGATGAATGGATTTTAGGAACAGTTGCTGGTGCCAATACCTTATTGGTCATTTGTCGAGACCAGCACGTTGCCAAACTCATGGAAGATCGTTTGCTAGATTTGATGAAAGATAAGTAAGGTCTTGGGAGTTGCTCTCAAGACTTATTTTTGACAAGGAGAGACGGAAAATGGCGACAGAAAAGCTATCACCCGGCATGCAACAGTATGTGGATATTAAAAAGCAATATCCAGATGCTTTTTTGCTCTTTCGGATGGGTGATTTTTATGAATTATTTTACGAGGATGCGGTCAATGCTGCGCAGATTCTGGAAATTTCCTTAACGAGTCGCAACAAGAATGCCGATAATCCGATTCCTATGGCGGGTGTTCCCTATCATTCTGCCCAACAGTACATTGATGCCTTGATTGAGCAGGGCTATAAAGTAGCTATCGCAGAGCAGATGGAAGATCCGAAACAAGCAGTTGGAGTTGTTAAACGAGAGGTTGTTCAGGTCATTACGCCAGGGACAGTGGTCGATAGCAGTAAGCCGGACAGTCAGAATAACTTCTTGGTTGCTATAGATCGTGATGGGAATCAATTTGGCCTCGCTTATATGGACCTAGTGACGGGTGATTTTTATGTGACAGGTCTTTTGGATTTTACGCAGGTTTGTGGGGAAATCCGCAATCTCAAGGCTCGAGAAGTGGTGCTGGGTTATGACTTGTCTGAGGAAGAAGAACAAATCCTTAGTCGTCAGATGAATCTGGTACTTTCCTATGAAAAAGAAGGTTTTGAAGACCTTCATTTACTGGATTCACGATTGGCAGCTGTGGAGCAAGAGGCATCTAGTAAGCTACTCCAGTATGTTCATCGGACTCAGATGAGGGAATTGAACCACCTCAAGCCTGTTATCCGCTATGAAATCAAAGATTTCTTGCAGATGGATTATGCGACCAAGACTAGTCTGGATTTGGTTGAGAATGCTCGCTCAGGTAAGAAGCAGGGCAGTCTTTTCTGGCTTTTGGATGAAACCAAAACAGCTATGGGAATGCGTCTCTTGCGGTCTTGGATCCATCGCCCCCTGATTGATAAGGAACGAATCATCCAGCGTCAAGAAGTGGTGCAGGTCTTTCTCGACCATTTCTTTGAGCGTAGTGATTTGACAGACAGTCTCAAGGGTGTTTATGACATTGAGCGCTTGGCTAGTCGTGTTTCTTTTGGCAAAACCAATCCCAAGGATCTCTTGCAGTTGGCGACCACCTTGTCCAGTGTACCACGGATTCGTGCGATTTTAGAAGGGATGGAGCAACCTGCTCTAGCCTATCTCATCGAAAAACTAGATGCCATTCCAGAGTTGGAGAGTTTGATTAGCGCAGCGATTGCTCCTGAAGCTCCCCATGTGATTACAGAAGGTGGCATTATCCGGACTGGATTTGATGAGACTTTAGACAAGTACCGTCGCGTTCTCAGAGAAGGAACTAGCTGGATTGCTGAAATTGAGGCTAAGGAGCGAGAAAACTCTGGTATCAGCGCACTTAAGATTGTCTATAATAAAAAGGATGGCTACTATTTCCATGTGACCAATTCGCAACTGGGAAATGTGCCTGCTCACTTTTTCCGCAAGGCGACGCTGAAAAACTCAGAACGTTTTGGAACCGAAGAATTGGCCCGTATCGAGGGCGATATGTTAGAGGCGCGTGAGAAGTCAGCCAATCTCGAATACGAAATTTTTATGCGTATTCGTGAAGAGGTCAGCAAGTATATCCAGCGTTTGCAGGTTCTAGCTCAAGGAATTGCGACGGTTGATGTCTTACAGAGTCTGGCGGTTGTGGCTGAAACCCAGCATTTGATTCGACCTGAGTTTGGTGACGATTCGCGAATTGATATCCAGAAAGGGCGCCATGCTGTCGTTGAAAAGGTCATGGGGGCTCAGACCTATATTCCAAATACGATTCAGATGGCAGAAGATACCAGTATTCAATTGATTACAGGGCCAAACATGAGCGGAAAGTCAACCTATATGCGTCAGTTAGCCATGACGGCGATAATGGCCCAGATGGGTTCCTATGTACCGGCAGAAAGCGCCTATTTACCGATTTTTGATGCGATTTTTACCCGTATCGGAGCAGCAGATGACTTGGTTTCGGGTCAGTCAACCTTCATGGTGGAGATGATGGAGGCCAACAATGCCATTTCGCATGCGACCAAGAACTCTCTCATTCTCTTTGATGAATTAGGTCGTGGAACTGCAACTTATGACGGGATGGCTCTTGCTCAGTCCATCATCGAATACATTCATGAACATATCGGAGCCAAGACCCTCTTTGCGACCCACTACCATGAGTTGACTAGTCTGGAGTCTAGCTTGGAACACTTGGTCAATGTCCACGTGGCAACCTTAGAGCAGGATGGGCAGGTCACCTTCCTTCACAAGATTGAACCAGGTCCAGCTGATAAATCCTACGGTATCCATGTTGCCAAGATTGCTGGCTTGCCAGCAGACCTTTTAGCAAGGGCGGATAAGATTTTGACTCAGTTAGAGAATCAAGGGACAGACAGTCCAGTTCCTACGAGACAAACAAGTGCTGTCACTGAACAGATTTCACTCTTTGATACGGCAGAAGAGCATCCTATCCTAGCAGAATTGTCTAAACTGGATGTTTACAATATGACACCTATGCAGGCTATGAATGTCTTGGTCGAGTTAAAACAAAAATTATAAAGCATGAATTACTTGTCATTCTAGCTGTATCAAGGAGACTTCTTTGACAAGTTCCCACTTTTTTGCTAGAATAGCATCACACAAACAGAATGAGAAGGAGCTGACGCATTGTCGCTCCCTTTTGTCTATTTTTTAAGGAGAAAGTATGCTGATTCAGAAAATAAAAACCTACAAGTGGCAGGCCTTAGCTTCGCTCCTGATGACAGGCTTGATGGTTGCCAGTTCACTTCTGCAACCGCGTTACCTGCAGGAAGTGTTAGACGCCCTCCTTGCTGGAAAATATGAAGCTATTTATAGTATCGGGGCTTGGTTGATTGGTGTGGCCTTGGTCGGTCTGGTTGCTGGTGGGCTCAATGTTGTCCTCGCAGCCTATATTGCCCAAGGAGTTTCATCCGACCTTCGAGAGGATGCCTTCCGTAAAATCCAAACCTTTTCTTATGCCAATATTGAACAATTTAATGCGGGAAATCTAGTCGTTCGCATGACAAATGATATCAACCAGATTCAGAACGTGGTCATGATGACTTTCCAAATTCTTTTCAGACTTCCCCTCTTGTTCATCGGTTCGTTTATCCTGGCGGTTCAAACCCTTCCTTCTCTGTGGTGGGTGATTGTTCTCATGGTAGTCTTGATTTTTGGTTTGACTGCCGTCATGATGGGAATGATGGGGCCTCGTTTTGCCAAGTTTCAAACCCTTCTTGAGCGTATCAATGCCATTGCCAAGGAAAATCTGCGTGGCGTTCGCGTGGTCAAGTCCTTTGTCCAAGAAAAAGAGCAGTTTGCTAAGTTTACGGAGGTTTCAGACGAGCTACTCGGTCAAAATCTTTACATTGGGTATGCCTTTTCAGTAGTGGAACCTTTCATGATGTTGGTCGGTTATGGGGCGGTATTCCTCTCTATTTGGCTAGTTGCAGGGATGGTTCAGTCGGATCCATCAGTTGTTGGCTCCATTGCTTCCTTTGTCAATTACCTAAGCCAGATTATCTTTACCATTGTTATGGTTGGATTTTTGGGAAATTCTGTCAGTCGTGCCATGATTTCTATGCGTCGTATTCGAGAAATTCTTGACGCAGAGCCAGCTATGACTTTCAAGGATGTCCCAGATGAAGAGTTGGTCGGAAGTCTTAGTTTTGAAAATGTGACCTTTACCTATCCAATGGATAAGGAACCGATGCTGAAAGATGTGAGCTTTACTATTGAACCTGGTCAGATGGTTGGTGTCGTTGGAGCGACTGGTGCAGGAAAATCAACCTTGGCTCAATTGATTCCACGTCTCTTTGACCCACAGGAAGGGGCCATCAAAATTGGAGGCAAGGATATTCGAGAAGTAAGTGAAGGGACTTTGCGTAAAACAGTTTCTATCGTTCTCCAACGTGCCATTCTCTTTAGTGGAACGATTGCAGATAACTTGAGACAGGGTAAGGGAGATGCTACTCTATTTGAAATGGAGCGCGCAGCCAATATTGCCCAAGCCAGTGAATTCATTCATCGTATGGAGAAAACCTTTGAAAGTCCAGTTGAGGAACGGGGAACCAATTTCTCTGGTGGGCAAAAGCAAAGGATGTCGATTGCTCGTGGAATTGTCAGCAATCCACGTATTCTGATTTTTGACGATTCGACCTCGGCCTTGGATGCCAAGTCAGAGCGCCTGGTTCAAGAAGCCTTGAATAAGGACTTGAAGGGAACAACAACCATTATCATCGCGCAAAAGATTAGCTCGGTTGTTCATGCAGATAAAATCTTGGTTCTAGATCAAGGACGATTGATTGGTCAAGGCACGCATGCAGACTTGGTTGCCAACAATGCTGTTTACCGTGAAATCTACGAAACACAGAAAGGAAAGGAGGAGTAAAATGAAGACAGTTCAATTTTTTTGGAATTATTTTAAAGTCTATAAGCTATCATTTGTAGTTGTCATACTGATGATTGTTCTGGCGACTCTTGCTCAAGCTCTCTTTCCGGTCTTTGCTGGACAAGCGGTGACGCAGCTAGCTAATTTAGTTCAAGCTTATCAAGATGGCAATCCAGAATTTGTTTGGCAAAGTCTATCAGGAATCATGGTCAATCTTGGTCTGCTGGTTTTGGTTCTATTTATCTCCAGTGTCATATACATGTGTCTCATGACGCGCGTGATTGCAGAGTCGACCAACGAGATGCGTAAAGGCCTCTTCGGTAAGCTTGCTCGCTTGACGGTTTCTTTCTTTGACCGCCGACAAGATGGCGATATCCTGTCTCGTTTTACCAGTGATTTGGATAATATCCTCCAAGCCTTTAATGAAAGTCTGGTTCAGGTCATGAGTAATATTGTTTTATACATTGGTCTGACTCTTGTCATGTTTTCGAGAAATGTGACGCTGGCTCTCATCACCATTGCCAGCACACCAGTGGCCTTCCTCATGCTGATTTTCATCGTGAAAATGGCACGCAAATACACCAACCTCCAGCAGAAAGAGGTAGGGAAACTCAATGCCTATATGGATGAGAGTATCTCAGGTCAAAAAGCTGTCATTGTCCAAGGAATTCAAGAGGATATGATGGCAGGATTTCTTGAACAAAATGAGCGCGTGCGCAAGGCAACCTTTAAAGGAAGAATGTTCTCAGGAATTCTTTTCCCTGTCATGAATGGGATGAGTCTGGTTAATACAGCCATCGTTATCTTTGCTGGTTCAGCTGTACTTTTGAATGATAAGACTATTGAAACAAGTACAGCCCTCGGTTTGATTGTTATGTTTGCCCAATTTTCTCAGCAGTACTACCAGCCTATTATTCAAGTTGCGGCTAGTTGGGGAAGCCTTCAGTTAGCCTTTACAGGTGCTGAACGGATTCAGGAAATGTTTGACGCAGAGGAAGAAATCCGACCTGAAAAGGCTCCAATCTTCACTAAGTTGCAAGAAAGTGTTGAAATTAGTCACATTGATTTTTCATACTTGCCTGATAAACCTATTTTGAAAGATGTCAGCATTTCTGCTCCGAAAGGCCAGATGACAGCAGTTGTTGGTCCGACTGGGTCAGGGAAAACGACTATTATGAATCTCATCAATCGCTTTTATGATGTTGATGCTGGCGGTATTTATTTTGACGGCAAAGACATTCGTGACTATGATTTAGATAGTCTCAGAAGTAAGGTGGGGATTGTCTTGCAAGATTCCGTTCTTTTTAGCGGAACCATTCGAGACAATATCCGTTTTGGTGTGCCAGATGCCAGTCAGGAAATGGTTGAGGCAGCAGCCAAGGCAACCCATATTCATGACTATATCGAAAGCTTACCTGATAAATACGATACGCTTATTGATGATGACCAGAGCATCTTCTCAACAGGACAAAAGCAATTGATTTCCATTGCTCGAACTCTGATGACAGATCCAGAAGTTCTCATTCTAGATGAAGCCACTTCAAACGTAGATACGGTGACAGAAAGCAAGATTCAGCATGCCATGGAGGCGGTTGTAGCAGGTAGAACCAGTTTCGTCATTGCCCATCGCTTGAAAACCATTCTCAATGCAGACCAGATTATTGTTCTTAAAGATGGCGAAGTTATTGAACGTGGTAATCACCATGAACTCTTGAAGTTAGGTGGATTCTACTCAGAACTCTATCACAATCAATTTGTTTTTGAATAAGAAAGAAGTTGTCCAATGTGGGCAGCTTTGTCTTGTCCATAAAAAATTTTTATCACAGCCTTTAAAAAAACATATTAGACGAAAGTTATTTTGAGTGATATGATAGGACTATCGTTATACTCAATGAAAATCAAAGAGCAAACTAGGAAGCTAGCCGCAGGTTGCTCAAAGCACTGCTTTGAGGTTGTGGATAGAACTGACGAAGTCAGTAACCATACCTACGGTAAGGAGACGCTGACGTGGTTTGAAGAGATTTTCGAAGAGTATTAATATTCGAAAGGAGAGACATCATGGCTAGAACGGTTGTAGGGGTTGCTGCAAATCTATGTCCCGTAGACGCAGAAGGCAAAAACATTCATTCATCTGTATCTTGTAGATTCGCAGAGAGCATTCGTCAAGTCGGTGGTCTCCCTTTAGTCATTCCTGTTGGTGATGAGTCAGTTGTACGCGATTATGTGGAAATGATTGACAAATTGATTTTGACAGGAGGCCAAAATGTCCATCCTCAGTTTTATGGAGAGAAAAAGACCATCGAGAGTGATGATTACAACCTAGTACGTGATGAGTTTGAACTGGCTCTCTTGAAAGAAGCGCTCCGTCAGAATAAACCAATTATGGCAATCTGTCGCGGTGTCCAACTTGTCAATGTTGCCTTTGGTGGAACCCTCAATCAAGAAATCGAAGGTCACTGGCAAGGACTACCTTTTGGAACATCTCACTCTATTGAGACAGTAGAAGGAAGCGTGGTGGCTAAGCTATTTGGAAAAGAAAGTCAGGTCAATTCCGTCCATCGCCAAAGTATTAAAGATTTGGCACCTAATTTCCGTGTAACTGCTATTGATCCAAGAGACCAGACCATTGAAGCGATTGAATCTATCGACGAACACCGTATTATCGGTTTACAGTGGCATCCAGAGTTTCTGGTTAATGAAGAAGATGGCAATTTAGAACTATTTGAGTATTTGTTGAATGAATTGTAACGACTGGTGTATCTGGTCGTTCTTTCTTTTATTATTTCAAAATTTTTAGAATGTTGTGTTTTTACGCAAACGTTTGAATTATGATAAAAATTGGAGAAATTCGACAAAAAAACTTGAAAAAAACGAAGGTACGCGTTATGATATAAAAGAAGAAATATTGGAGGAATAACATGTCACATATTAAATTTGATTATTCAAAAGTTTTAGACAAATTTGTTGCACCACATGAAGTGGAATACATGCAATCACAAGTAACAGCAGCAGATGAATTGATCCGTAAAGGAACTGGTGCTGGTAGCGACTTCCTAGGATGGTTGGATCTTCCTGAAAACTATGATCGCGAAGAATTTGACCGCATCTTGAAAGCTGCTGAGCAAATCAAGTCAGACAGCGATGTTTTGGTTGTTATCGGTATCGGTGGATCTTACCTTGGTGCCAAAGCAGCAATCGACTTCTTGAATCACCATTTTGCTAACTTGCAAACAAAAGAAGAACGCAAAGCTCCACAAATCCTTTACGCAGGAAACTCAATCTCATCTACTTACCTTGCTGACTTGGTAGAGTACGTAGCTGACAAAGACTTCTCAGTAAACGTGATTTCTAAATCAGGTACAACAACTGAACCAGCTATCGCTTTCCGTGTCTTCAAAGAACTTTTGGTTAAGAAATACGGACAAGAAGAAGCCAACAAACGTATCTATGCAACAACTGACCGCCAAAAAGGTGCTGTTAAGGTTGAAGCAGACGCTAACGGTTGGGAAACATTTGTTGTTCCAGATGACATCGGTGGACGCTTCTCAGTATTGACAGCAGTTGGTTTGCTTCCAATCGCTGCATCAGGAGCTGATATCAAAGCCCTTATGGAAGGTGCTAACGCAGCTCGTAAAGACTACACTTCAGATAAAATCTCTGAAAACGAAGCTTACCAATATGCAGCAGTTCGTAACATCCTTTACCGTAAAGGCTATGCAACTGAAATCTTGGTAAACTATGAGCCATCACTTCAATACTTCTCAGAATGGTGGAAACAATTGGCTGGTGAATCAGAAGGAAAAGACCAAAAAGGTATCTACCCAACTTCAGCCAACTTCTCAACTGACTTGCACTCACTTGGTCAATTTATCCAAGAAGGAACTCGTATCATGTTTGAAACAGTTGTCCGTGTTGACAAACCTCGTAAAAACGTGATTATTCCTACATTGGAAGAAGATCTTGACGGACTTGGTTACCTTCAAGGAAAAGACGTTGACTTTGTAAACAAAAAAGCAACTGACGGTGTTCTTCTTGCTCACACTGATGGTGATGTACCAAACATGTACGTGACTCTTCCAGAGCAAGATGCTTTCACTCTTGGTTACACTATCTACTTCTTCGAATTGGCTATCGCCCTTTCAGGTTACTTGAATGCTATCAACCCATTTGACCAACCAGGTGTTGAAGCTTACAAACGTAACATGTTTGCCCTTCTTGGAAAACCAGGATTTGAAGAATTGAGCAAAGAACTTAACGCACGTCTATAATAGAAGAAAAGAGTGGTTTGTCCACTCTTTTTACTCTCTTTATCCATAGAAATTGGACTCAGCCAAGACTTGTGATATAATATAGAGAGCAAAAAGGCAGACGCCTAGAGACTTTATAGGAGAAACTATGTCAAAAGATATCCGCGTACGTTACGCACCAAGTCCAACAGGACTACTACACATCGGGAATGCCCGTACAGCATTGTTTAACTACTTGTATGCACGCCATCATGGTGGAACATTTATCATTCGTATCGAAGATACTGACCGTAAACGTCATGTAGAGGATGGAGAACGTTCACAGCTTGAAAACCTTCGTTGGTTGGGTATGGATTGGGACGAAAGTCCAGAAACACATGAAAACTACCGTCAGTCTGAGCGTTTGGACTTGTATCAAAAATACATCGACCAACTGTTAGCTGAAGGAAAAGCCTACAAATCTTATGTTACAGAAGAAGAGTTGGCCGCAGCACGCGAACGCCAAGAAGCAGCTGGTGAAACACCACGTTACATCAATGAATACCTTGGGATGAGTGAAAAGGAGAAAGCAGCTTACATCGCAGAACGTGAAGCAGCTGGTATCATTCCAACAGTTCGTTTGGCTGTTAATGAGTCAGGTATCTATAAGTGGCATGACATGGTCAAAGGCGATATCGAATTTGAAGGTGGCAATATCGGTGGTGACTGGGTTATCCAAAAGAAAGACGGCTACCCAACTTACAACTTTGCTGTTGTTATCGATGACCACGATATGCAAATATCCCACGTTATTCGTGGAGACGACCATATTGCTAATACACCAAAACAGCTTATGGTTTATGAAGCACTTGGTTGGGAAGCTCCAGAGTTCGGTCACATGACCTTGATTATCAACTCTGAAACTGGGAAAAAATTGTCTAAACGCGATACCAACACCCTTCAGTTTATCGAAGACTACCGTAAAAAAGGTTATTTACCAGAAGCAGTCTTTAACTTTATTGCTCTTCTTGGTTGGAACCCAGGTGGGGAAGACGAAATCTTCTCTCGTGAGGAATTGATTAAACTCTTTGATGAAAACCGTCTCAGCAAGTCACCAGCAGCCTTCGACCAGAAAAAACTAGACTGGATGAGCAATGATTATATCAAGAATGCAGACCTAGAAACTATCTTTGAAATGGCAAAACCATTCCTAAAAGAAGCGGGTCGATTGACAGACAAGGCTGAAAAATTAGTTGAGCTCTATAAACCACAAATGAAATCAGTAGATGAGATTATCCCATTGACAGATCTCTTCTTCTCAGATTTCCCAGAATTGACCGAAGCAGAGCGCGAAGTCATGGCGGGTGAAACAGTCCCAACAGTTCTTGAAGCCTTCAAAGCAAAACTCGAAGCGATGACAGATGATGAATTTGTGACAGAAAATATCTTCCCACAAATTAAAGCAGTCCAAAAAGAAACAGGTATCAAAGGAAAAAATCTCTTCATGCCAATTCGTATTTCTGTTTCAGGTGAGATGCATGGTCCAGAATTGCCAGATACTATCTTCTTGTTAGGTCGCGAAAAATCAATCCAGCATATTGAAAATATGTTAAAAGAAATCTCTAAATAAGAAGGGGTAGTAATGGACATCTGGGAAAAGATGTACGAAGAAGCACAGAAACTATACGATCCACATGAAGTATCTGATTTTGTTTATGCCAACCATGTTGTAGCCGCAGTAGAAGCAGAAGATGGACAAATATTTACAGGTTTCTGTATGGAGGGAACCTGTGGTGTATTCCATCTCTGCGCAGAGCGGGCAGCACTCTTCAATATGTACCAATTTTCAGGGCAAACTAAGATTAAAAAAGTATTAGCCTTTCGAGATAAACCACCTTATGGTGGAAGTTCAGCCATGCCTTGCGGTGCTTGTAGAGAATTCCTTTTAGAGCTTAATGCTGAAAATAAAGATGCAGAGTTCATGATGGACTATGATACAAGAAAAACAGTGAAAGTCGCAGAACTAATGCTCTATTGGTGGGGAGAAGAACGTGCTTCTAAGTTTAATAATCAATAGAAGAGTCAGTACAATTCTGGCTCTTTTTACTATAAGTTGAAAAAGTCGATTTGAAAAAAGGTAAATTCCCAAACTAAGTTCCACTGCTAATCCAAGTGGAAGTTAGTCTGATAAAAATCGTAAAAACCAGTGGAAATACGTGTCAGGGTAAGTTCCACTGGTTTTAATCATGCTTGATTTCAT
>CAKQBM010000043.1 GCA_934216185.1 uncultured Streptococcus sp.
AAATAAAATATGAACAAATTGGTTTGGAAAGCCAAATCAATTTCTAGCACTGCTTTAGAAATTGTAGTGTACTATTTCAACTTCAATTCACTATATTTTATATAACCTTGAGGATAACTAATACCCAATAAAAATCAAAGAGCAAACTAGGAAGCAAGCCGCAGACTGTACTGGAGTACGGCAAGGCGACGCTGACGTGGTTTGAATAGATTTTCGAAGAGTATAACCTTGAGGATAACTAACTCAAGGTTATTTTTACATCATCAAAAAAGTCTAGAGATATTTCTATCCCTAGACTGAAGTTTTTTTCGCAATTTGAGTGCTACACGCGTTCTTTCCATGAAGTCGCTGTTGTTTGAAGAACTTTGTTAAGTTCGTCAATATTTTCAAAACCAGTTGTACGAAGCCATTCGCGAGCTGCTTTTTCACCTTCTTTAATATAAGGTTCTACTGAACCAGCCCAAGTAGCACGTCCACAAAGCACACCATTAAAACGAGCACCAGAATCATGAGCAAACTGCAATGTTTCTTGGAACAATTTAGCAGACACACCTGCACTCAAATAAATGTATGGCAAATTAGTTGCTTCATCTTGAGCTTTGAAGAAGGCTGCTGCCTCTTCACGACTATAAACAACTTCTCCATCACCGAATCCTTCAACGTATTTCACGTTAACTGGAACTTCAACTTTCAAAACATCAATATTGAATCGTGGATCAGAGAAAACTTTCATAGCTTCGATAACTTTACGAGGTTTCACTTTAGCATATTCAACTGAACCCGCATCAGCAATTTTTTCATCGTAAGCCAAGATTTCCAAGAAGAAAGGAATATCTTCTGCAACACATTCAGAACCGACACGTTCAATGTAAGCTTGTTTTTGTTGATTTAACTCATCAGAGCTATCTACATCATAGTATAGCAAGAATTTAACTGCATCTGCTCCTTGTTCTTTCACGCGTTTAGCAGACCATACATCCAAACAGTCAGGTAAACGTTTTGTACTTGAAGTATCGTATCCTGTTTTTTCATAAGCAAGGAGAAGACCAGCTTCTTTATCCAAAGCTTTAGTCGCAGGAAGTCCATACTCAGGGTCAAGAAGCATAGATGAAGCGTATTTGGTCAATTCATCTGCCACCAAGACTTTAAGCTCTTCCATTTGTTCAACGGTTGGAGCTTCATCTTGATATTGAGCCATCAAACGTTTCAAAGCACCACGTTGGTCGAAAGCAAGAGCAGAAATGATACCATTTTTATCAGAAAGTTTTTCCAAATAAGCACGTTTTTGTGTTGTTAAAGCCATTTTATACCTCTTTTACTAATAATTGATTATGCAAAGTTTGATAGTTAGCCATATTAACATGACCCGTCATTTTTTCTTGAGCATTTAGCATGCCAAGAACGTTCGCTTTTTTAAGCAATTCTCCATCAGATTCGTGATGAAGAAGTCCAGATGAAATACCTGCTACGGTAGAATCTCCAGAACCAACCGGATTAACTACTTGAATTTTTGGAATATCTACCTTATAGAATGTATTTCCATGTTTCGCGAAGGCACCGTTGGCACCAAGTGAAACGATAATCCATTCAATACCTGCAAACAAAGGTTCTTGAAGGACTTCTTTTAATTCATCCAAATCCTCAGAAACTTCTCTTCCAAGAAGCTGAGATAATTCCTCATTATTTGGTTTGATTACTGTGGGTTTATGTGGTGATTCAAGAACCGCCTGAAGTGCTGCACCAGAGCAGTCCAATACTACAGGCTTGCCAACTTGATTAGCAAGTTCTACCAAGCTCGCATAGTAATCAACTGGAAGACCAGCTGGCAAACTACCTGAGATAGCTACTACTTCAACTGACTCCAGAAGATTTTTGAAATGTTTCAAAAAGTCTTGACCTTCCTGTTCCAATACTACAGGACCTTTTTCAAGAACTTCTGTTTGGTTTTTTCCATGGAGAATAGCGATACAGTTTCGAGTTTCACCTTGAATTGAGAAGAAATCTTTCTTTACTTGATCATCGATATTTTCAACCAAAAACTCACCAAGTTTGCCACCGACTAAACCAGTAGCAAGAACAGAATCACCAAATTCTGAAAGTACTCGGGTAACATTGAGTCCCTTACCACCAGCCGTTTTGGTTACATCCACCACACGATTGACAGTATCAATCTTCAACTCATCCAAGGGATAGGAAATATCAATGGATGGGTTCATTGTGACTGTTAAAATCATAGGTCACCTCTTAGTCGTGGTATTCTCCGCGATCCCATTTTTCAAGGAATTCTGTAAAGAAGTTTGAATCCGCTTGATGTGCATTATGTGTTTCAACATGTTCAATTTTCGCAATCAATTTTTTGTTTTCTTCAGTTGGTTTGTATTCAGCATGGATGAAAGCTTCGATGATATCACACATAAGCAATTCACCAGTAATTTTACCACCAAAACCGATAACGTTAGCGTTCAATTGTTCTTTAGCATAAAGGGCTGTTGTCATATCACGAACCAAGGCAGAACGAACACCTGGAACTTTATTTACAGCGTTGTTGATACCAACACCAGTACCACAGATACATACTCCAAGATCAGCTTGACCGCTAGTTACAGCTTCACCAACTTTTTTACCAAAGATTGGGTAGTGAGTACGTGTATGGTCATATGTACCAAAGTCAATGACTTCATATCCTTTTGATTTCAAAAATTCTGAAACCGCCATTTTTTCATCTGTTACGATGTGGTCACATCCAATTGCAATTTTCATTTTGATCTTACCTTTCTTACTGTAATCTAATTAACACATTTTGTTCAACATATCAACACGAATTTGGTGACGTCCACCGTCGTATTTACCGTTAACAAAACCTTTAGCAATATTTTTAGCCAATTCATCACCAACAAGTTGTGCACCCATAGTGATCATACGTGAGTTATTGTGGCCACGAGTCATATAAGCTGAACGTTCGTCAGAAACTTCTGCAGCAACCATTCCCTTGATTTTAGTAGCAACCATGAATGGACCAGCACCATAAGCATCAATCACAATACCAAGGTTTTGTTCTTCTTTGTTTACTTCTGCAGCAACAGCAAGAGTCACATCAACAAAATCTTGACCTTCAGCTGTAACATCCACAACGTGGAAGTTTTCTTTTTCCAAGAAGTCTTTCACAACTTCTTTCAATCTCAAACCTGCAGCATCTGCACCGATAACAATAGACATATTGTATACTCCTTTTTATTTTTCTAGGCTAGTAAAGACTTTTATAGTTAGCAGTTTACCTACAAAAGATTTTCTAGCAGTTTATTGACAAATTTGATTGAATAAGATGAATAACACCTTATTCAAGTTTAGGAAATCAATTTCCTAAAAACAATATCTCTTTCACAGAGAATATAGCAAGTGATTATTTGTTTGTTACAAACATCATTTGTTTCTTACAAACATAATATACTCCTATTTTCTAAAAAAGTCAACAGTTAATGTTTGTTTTTGTGTTTTATTTTTTTATCTAAAAGATTTCGATATCAAAACCAATTTGATCCACTTGACCAGGTTCTAGTAGACGAACATTCTTCTTATCTTCTAGATGATTTCCTTCTTCAAGAGATGTTGACAAGCCTGACCATGGTTCAAAAGCAATGAAAGGTCCCTTATTCAAAGTTGACCAGATAATAAGGTTTGGAAAATCTGCAAAGTGCACTTTCAATCCCTTATCATGTTTACGAGAACGAAGGGCAATTGTTCTAGATTGCAATTCATCTAAGGTAACTGCATCTGTACTGAAAAGATCATAGCTGAGGTCTACTTTTTTTTGACTTTCTAGCCATGGACTTCTATCTTGGAAATCCAACATACCTGTTTCTGGGAAAGGACGTGGAACAGAGCAAGTCTCTTCTTTCTCAAACTCTAGATAATAATCTTCATAGACTTCATCATCCAGCAGAGGACAATTAAAGCCTGGATGCCCACCAATAAAGTAAGGCATGACCTTGCTAGTTTCTTTATTGAAAATCTTGTATTGAGTCCGTACTGTCTTTCCAGTAAGGATATAAGTGATTTCTAGGCGGAAATGATAAGGATAGTTTTGATAGCTATTCTCATCGTCTTCAATTGCAAAAGTGACGCTATTATCTGTCTGTTCAACAAATTCAAATTCTTTCTTACGGACCAGACCATGACGAGGAATCTTTCCTTTGGTTTCTTGCCCCTTCTCATCTATATAAAGTGATGTATCTTCTCTCAATGAACCACAAATGGGGAAAAGAACAGGAGCTTGTCCACTCCAATAAGTAGCATCCCCTTGCCACAAATACTCAAGACCTTCAGCATCTTTTATAGAAGAAAGAGCCCCACCAAAACTGTTAAATTGAACACTTAATTGTTCTGATTTTAATTCAATTACCATTATTTTCTCCGATTTCTTGATAATTTATACAAAACTAGGCTGTCACTCCTAATGGTATGACAACCTAGCTTCAACAATTTACACTCTGCGAAAATCCAATTCAAACTTCGTCAGCGTCGCCTTGCCGTAGATATGAACACTGACTTCGTCAGTCTTATCTACAACCTCAAAACTATATTTTGAGCAACCTGCGGCTAGCTTCCTAGTTTGCTCTTTGATTTTCATCGAGCTTACATTTTATAGGAGCGCATTATTTTGCTTTTGCTGCGTACTCTTCGTTACGTTTAATCATTTGTTTTCTGTACCAAGCAAAGATACCAATATAGAATACAAGGAAGACTACTGCACCAATGATTGCTTTGATATCACCAGTTGTAGTGTTACCAATTGACCAACCAAGAAGTTTTTCGATTGGTCCTTCAAGAGTTGAGTGAGTGATCAATTGAGTTTGGCTCACACCTTCTGGGAAGGCACCTACACCTTTAGCAAGTTCTGTTGCAAATGGTGCGATAAGGGTACCTGAAAGAAGGAAGAGTGGCAACAAGAGTGTTCCGAAGATAATCATACGGAGCAATTTACCACGTGTTACAACCAAGAGAGCTGGTGTAACACCCATAGCGATGATACCGGCAAGTGGCAAGATACCATTTCCGACGTTTGAAAGAAGCACTGCTTCAACCAACATGATTGGTGCAAGTACGTTGGCACAAGCCCAGATTTCAGCACGACCAGCGATGAATGGCCAGTCAAGACCGATGTTGAATTTACGTCCTTGAAGACGTTTAGTAGCAACGTTTGTAATACCTTGTGAAAGTGGTTCTACGGCGGCGATGAACCAAGAACCGATTAGTGAGAAGAGTTCCAAAGATACACCGGCTGTCAAACCAAGAGACAACCAACCTTTGATAACAAGTTCCCATTTATCAGCGCCTTCAACACCTGCAACTGGATGTGGAGTACCCATCAAACCGATAACGATACCAAGGATGAAACCGATGAAGAATTTAGATCCCCAGAAACCGATTTTCTTGTTCAATTTAGCAGCGTCAAAGTCGTATTTATCAAGACCTGGGAAAAGTTTTTCAAAAATCTTATCCAAAACCATGATAACTGGGTTCATCATGTAGTTCATGTGAGTTGAAGTCATTGGTGATGAACTTGGTGCATTAAGAAGGTCATCGAATGTAGGTTTCATCAAGTCAGAGTTGATGATTTTAAGAACCCCTACAAGTACAACTGCTGCAGTCGCGATAAAGAGTGAAACTCCTTGGCTAACGCCATTGTTGTCTGCATACCATTTAATCAAAAGACCTGTGATAGACAAGTGCCAGATATCGAAGATATCGACGTCAAGTGTATCAGTTTTCTTCATAGCAAGCATCACTACGTTGACAATCAACATGATGAGCAAGAAGTAAAGTGTCCAAGCAGAGCCCCAAGTGATTGTAGCGAGTGGTGCCCAACCAACGTCGGTGATGTTCAATTGAATACCAGTATTCTCAACGAATTTTGCAAGTGATGCTGAGAAAGCACCATTTAGCATACCGATGATGGCACCGATACCAGTAAGAGCGATGGCAAGTTTGATACCACCTTCAAGCGCTTTGGAGAATTTCACTCCAAAAAGTAGAGCCAATACTGTCAAAATGATCAGCATGATGATCGGTCCACCCATATCCAAGATAGGTTTGAAGATATCGTTGGCCAGTTTGATAATGACATCCATAATAGTTCCTCCCTTTTTATAGTTATATGAATGTTAACAAATTAAAATTAGCTTAATCCGTGTTCTTTGATAGCTGCTTCAATATTGTCAAATACTGGAGCACTCATAGCTGGGATACGGAATAAGATTGGTCCAGCTTCGATAACTGGGATACCTGGGTCAAAACCAAGGTCTGTCGCAGCAATTGGTGTGAAGATGTCATAACCTTTGATAAGGTCTTCGTTAACGTCTTTTACCATAACAGCATCACAGTGAACATCGTAACCACGGTTTGAAAGTTCTTCTTCAAGAGCACTTTTAATTTGGTGGCTTGAGTTAACACCTGCACCGCAGGCAGCAAGAATTTTAATCATATGGATTTCCTCCGATTTAATATTTTTAATAGACAAGATTATGCAGTTGCGTCAGCTATGTAAGCATAGATAGCTTCAGGTTCAGAAATTTTTGATAGGTCTTCAAGATGACCATTTCCAGTAAAGAAGTCCATCAACTGAGCAAGAATGTTGGTTTGACTTGAACTTGAATTATTAATGATAAAGAAGAGTAAGGATACTTCTACTTCCTTATCTGGCGCAATCATATTGTGGAAAGTCACTGGTTTTTCTAATCGAACCACTACAACTTTTTCAGCTAGATTATGAACAATATCTGTATGAGGAATAGCCACATTCGGCAAATCCTTACCCAAAAATTCCATATCTAAGCCAGTTGGAAATGACTTTTCACGCGTGATCAAGGCTTCACGATAGGTTGGAGTCACGATTTCTCGTTCTTCCAATAAAGTTGCAACCTGATCAAAGAGATGTTCTTGATTATTCGCTTCTAAACAAAACACAAGGTTTTTGTCAAAGAAATGATCTAATCCCATAAGGTTTTCCCTTCTTTCCATTAACTTTATGTGATAAGTATAACACTATATGAAATCGTTGTCAATATTTTTTGTTGTTTTTTGTCTTATTTTGATTATTTTGTTTACTTTTTATCTTTACAATCAAAACAAACAGTAAAAACAAACATTTTAAACGATTTAATCATATTCTAAATGCAAAAAAACAGGCCTTTTCAGCCTGTTTATCTTTTTTTATTATATTAATGACTTATACACAATAAAAACTATTTTGAAAATCTACTCTTCATCCATGCTCAAAACGCTGAGGAAGGCTTCTTGTGGGACTTCTACTGATCCAATAGCTTTCATACGTTTCTTACCAGCTTTTTGTTTTTCAAGGAGTTTACGTTTACGTGAAACATCACCACCATAACACTTGGCAAGTACGTTCTTACGAAGAGCCTTGATATCAGTACGAGCCACAATCTTGTGTCCAATTGCTGCTTGAATTGGAACCTCAAATTGTTGGCGAGGAATAATTTTCTTAAGTTTATCAACGATGAGTTTCCCACGTTCGTAGGCAAAGTCCTTGTGAACGATAAAGCTGAGGGCATCCACCTTGTCTCCATTGAGAAGGATATCCATTTTCACTAGCTTAGATGGGCGGTACTCTGACAATTCGTAGTCAAAACTTGCATAACCACGTGTCGAAGATTTAAGTTTATCAAAGAAGTCAAAGACGATTTCAGCAAGTGGTATTTGATAGATAACATTAACACGATTGTCATCAATATAATCCATGGTTACAAAATCCCCACGTTTGCGCTGAGCCAATTCCATCACTGCTCCTACAAACTCTTGCGGTACCATAATCTGAGCCTTGACATACGGCTCTTCAATTGTCGCAATCTTGGTTGGGTCTGGGAATTCAGACGGGTTTGACACATCCATAGACTCCCCGTCTGTCAAATTAACCTTATAGATAACAGACGGCGCTGTCATGATGAGGTCAATGTTAAACTCACGCTCCAAACGCTCTTGGATAACATCCATATGAAGAAGTCCAAGGAATCCACAACGGAAACCAAATCCAAGTGCCTGAGATGTTTCTGGTTCAAACTGCAAGCTGGCATCATTCAGTTGCAATTTTTCAAGCGCTTCACGGAGGTCATTGTACTTGTTTGATTCGATTGGATAGAGACCCGCAAAAACCATAGGATTCATCTGCTTGTAGCCATGTAAGGGCTCTTCCGCAGGATTGGTTGCCAAGGTAACGGTATCTCCCACACGAGTGTCCTGAACCGTCTTAATAGACGCTGCAATGTAACCAACATCACCAGTCGCAAGGAAATCACGACCAACTGCTTTGGGTGTAAAAATACCGACTTCCGTAACATCAAAGGTCTTACCATTGCTCATAAGCTGAATCTTATCACCAGGTTTAACCACCCCGTCCATAACACGAACTTGGAGGATAACCCCACGGTAAGCATCGTAAACAGAGTCAAAAATCAGGGCTTTGAGCGGAGCCGTCACATCACCTGTTGGCGCTGGCACTTTTTCTACGATTTGCTCAAGGATTTCTTCGATACCAATACCAGCCTTAGCAGAAGCCAATACTGCTTCGCTGGCATCCAAACCAATCACATCTTCAATTTCTGTACGCACGCGCTCAGGATCTGCAGCTGGCAGGTCAATCTTGTTAATGACTGGCATGATTTCCAAATCATTGTCCAAGGCCAGATAAACATTGGCAAGGGTTTGAGCTTCAATTCCTTGGGCAGCATCGACCACCAAAATAGCCCCCTCACAGGCAGCTAGCGAACGTGAAACTTCATAGGTAAAGTCCACGTGCCCCGGCGTGTCAATCAAGTGGAAAATATAAGTCTCTCCATCTTTTGCAGTGTAATTGAGCTCAATGGCATTCAACTTAATGGTAATCCCACGTTCCCGCTCTAAATCCATACTATCCAAAAGCTGGGCCTGCATTTCACGACTAGAAACCGTCTCCGTCTTTTCCAAAATGCGGTCTGCTAGAGTCGATTTCCCGTGGTCAATATGGGCGATAATAGAGAAGTTACGGATCTTCTCCTGTCGTTTTTTCAATTCTTCTAAGTTCATGATTCTCTTCCTTTCAGGGTATCTATTTATTATAAATTGTTTTTGATATTTTGACAAGACCATACCCTGCTAGGAGTACTAATCTTCAGCGACAAAGCCGTCATTTTCGATAAAGTGATGTTCTGTCATTCCTTGGTCAGTAAAGACAATCCCATGAAGGACACCACCATAAACAGCTCCTCCGTCCATGCCAATCTTGCCATCTTCTGTCGTCCAAAGCTCAGCTGTACCACGCTCTTGCTTCAGCAAACCATAAACCGGTGTATGACCAAAGACAATGGTTTTCCCAGTATGATTTTCTGCTTCGTGGAATGGTTTTCTAAGCCAGACTTTTTTATAGTCTGTAGTTTCATGCCAGTCGTCCAAGGTCAAATCAATACCTGCGTGAACAAAGATATACTTGTCTGTCTCTACTACAAATGGCATTTGACGAATAAATTCGACCAAATCTGCCGCTTCAGTAGCAACCCGTTTGGCATCTTCTACCCCATCAACTGGCGCATCCAAGGGACGACCTAGGATAGAGTTAATGGTTGTATCTCCGCCATTGCGACGATAGTGGTCATAACTTTCTTCTGGGTCATCTAACCAAGTCAAAAACATATACTCGTGATTTCCTGACAAACAGATCACTCCTTGATTGTCCACTAAGTCCTTAACCATTTCAAGGACACGGCGACTATCCTCACCACGGTCAATCAAATCTCCTAGAAAGAGCAGCTGGGTTTGACCATCCCATGTTTTAAGAAGGTCTTCCAGCATCCCAGCTTTTCCGTGAACATCTCCAATTACATAATAGTCTGTCATCTTATTTCTCCCTGTTTCTCAACAATTCTCTGGCTTGCGTCAGGGCTGCTTCCGTCACATTATCACCTGCCAACATCTTGGCAACTTCCTCTACTCGCTCTTCAACCGTCAAAAGACGAACAGTCGAAACCGTTGAATGCTCATTGCTAATCTTCTCAATAAAGAATTGATAATCTGCAATCGCAATCACTTGTGGCAAATGGGAAATAGCCAGTACCTGACCATGCTGACCAATCTTGTGAATCTTTTGTGCAATAGCTTGGGCTACACGACCTGAAACTCCCGTATCCACCTCATCAAAGACAATGCTGGTCTTGCCTTCTTTACGTGAAAAGGCAGATTTAATAGCTAGCATGAGACGGGATAATTCCCCACCAGATGCAACCTTGACCAAGGGTTTAAAGTCTTCTCCAGGGTTGGTTGAAATGTAAAACTCAACCGTTTCATTGCCCTCACGACTGAATTTGCCCTTGCTAAAACGAACCTGAAACTGGGCTTTTTCCATATAAAGATCTTGCAGTTCTTGTTTAATCTCTGCTTCCAGCTGCTGAGCCAAATCATGACGAGCAGAGGCAAGTTGACCTGCCAAATCGACAAGATTAACTTCTAATTTCTTAAGCTCTGCTTCCATGTCGTCAGACGAAAGGTTATTGCCTGTCAAGAGATTGTATTCTTCTGTAATCTTAGCAAAATAAAGCAAGACGTCATCCACAGTTCCACCATACTTACGAGTAATGGTATGAAGGAGATCCAAACGATTCTCGACCTGCATGAGACGATTGCCGTCAAAATCAAGGTCCTCAATGATAGCTTCCAAACGTTTGCTAATGTCTTCTAAGACATAGTAGGTCTCAGACAGAGAACTTGAAATTTCACGGTAGTCAGGGTCATACTCTTCAACACTTTCCATGTCATTCATGGCCGAACGAACATTGGCCAGACTTGAAAAGTCCTCATTGTCCAACATGCTGTAGGCATTGGTCAGCGTATCCGCAATATTTTTATGGTTGAGAAGTTTCTCTCTCTCTTGGTTGAGAGTCAAGTCTTCTCCAGCCTGCAAGTTTGCTGCCTCAATCTCTGCCATTTGAAATTCCAACATTTCAATACGAGCCTTGTGTTCCTGTTGGTTTTTCTTGACTTCCAGAACCTGCTTACGCATTTTACGGTAGGCATCAAAACTCGTTTGATAGGTTTCTTTCAAGGCCCAAAAGGCTGTATCACCAAATTCATCCAACATCTGGATATGCAGTTGAGGACGCATTAACTCCTCTTGGTCATGCTGACCATGAATATCCACAAGATGTTGCCCAATAGCACGCAAAACAGACAGATTGACCATCTGGCCATTGACACGACTAATACTACGACCATTTTGCAGAATTTCTCGACGGATGATGATTTCATCACCCATTTCCAAACCTTGTTCATCAAAAATTTCCTGCAAAAGGCGACTATTCTCAACTGAGAAAAGCCCCTCAATCTCTGCCTTTGGCGCACCGTGACGAATAACATCTGTCGTAGCACGAGCTCCCAACATCATATTCATGGCATCAATGATAATCGACTTCCCTGCACCCGTTTCACCAGTCAGGACTGTCATCCCCTTTTCAAAATTGAGAGAAATAGCCTCAATAATGGCAAAGTTTTTTATCGAAATTTCAAGTAACATATAGACCTACCAATTTTTTACTTGTTCAAAGATTTCCTCAGCTAGACTTTCACTTCTGGCAATGACTAAAATCGAGCTATCATCAGCTAAACAGCTAAAAATCTTGTCCGCAAAAGTCTCGGTTAACTGAGCTTTTACAAAAGCTGTATTTCCTGGGATAACCTGGAGATTGATCATCTTATCCATCAATTCAGCCGATTCGATATTGTCTTCAGCCAGTTGCAAACTTTTTACGATTGATTTTGGTAATTCATAGACATAGGTGTTATCTCTCAAAGGAATTTTGACAATGCCTAGCTCTTTGATATCTCGGGATACCGTCGCCTGAGTGGCAGTGATACCTGCTTCTTTCAAATGTTCTACAATTTCTTCTTGTGTACCGATTTGATAATCTGTCACAAATCGTCTGATTTTTTCAAGTCTCTCTTTTTTATTCATTTTTAAATTGACTATGCGCCCTCTCTACTACTTCTTCAATCTCAGCAAGAACCTGATTGCTTGCTGACTCTTCTTTTTTCAAATACGCTAAAAACTCAATATTTCCATGTCCACCTTGGATGGGAGAAAAGTCCAAACCAAGGACTGAAAAGCCTTCCTCTACTGCCATGGTTGTGACAGATTCAAGAACATTCTGATGCACCTTGGCATCACGAATGATTCCATTTTTCCCAATTTGCTCACGACCTGCTTCAAACTGGGGCTTAACCAAAGCCACAACCTGACCTTGTTCAGCCAAGACACGGTGCAAGGCCGGAAGGATCAAACTGAGGGAAATGAAACTCACATCAATACTGGCAAAGCTCGGTTCCTTTTCGAAATCAGTCTTTTCTGCATAGCGGAAATTAAACTGCTCCATGCTGACAACCCGTTGGTCTTGGCGTAGTTTCCAAGCCAACTGATTAGTACCAACATCGACTGCAAAGACCAACTCAGCACCATTTTGCAACATGACATCGGTAAAACCTCCAGTAGAGGCACCGATATCAATCGTTGTAGCTCTTTTCACTGACAAATCAAAGATCTGCAAGGCCTTTTCTAATTTCAAGCCACCACGGCTGACATACTTGAGTTTCTCCCCCTTGAGT
>CAKQBM010000044.1 GCA_934216185.1 uncultured Streptococcus sp.
ATTGTCAAAGAAGAAGGTATCGGTTCAGGAACACGTCGTATCTTGGCAGTAACATCACGTGAAGCTTACCTTGCTTACCGTGAAGAAGAAGATGCTCTTAAGGAAATCGCAGCAACACTTAAAGCACCACAATTGAAAGAAGTGCCTAACAAGGTTGCTAGCCTTCAAGAACAGTTGCATGCCCTTCAAAAAGAAAATGCAGCTCTTAAAGAAAAAGCAGCAGCTGCAGCAGCTGGTGATTTCTTCAAAGACGTTAAAGAAGCTAACGGTGTTCGTTACATTGCTAGCCAAGTGGAAGTTTCTGACGCAGGTGCCCTTCGTACCTTTGCTGACCAATGGAAACAAGCAGACTACTCTGACGTTCTAGTCCTTGCAGCTCACATTGGCGAAAAAGTTAATGTCCTCGTAGCAAGCAAGTCTAAAGACGTTCACGCAGGTAATGTTATCAAGGTTCTTGCACCAATCGTATCAGGTCGTGGTGGTGGTAAACCAGATATGGCCATGGCCGGTGGTAGCGATGCCAATGGTATCCAAGATCTTCTTTCAGCAGTAGCAGAACAGCTCTAAGATGTCATACAAATCGAACAAACTTAAAGAGATAGGATGAATGACAATCCTATCTTTTTTTGCTTTTGTTGGGTAATGACGGTAGGAAGGAAAATACGTCAGTCTTTATATAGTAGCAAGTTGACTAATTGCCTGTTTTTCTCTGGCAATCTTACTTCTAGTGTCTTATATTTTCGTGAAGCTATGATATTTTTTAGAAATCTTAGTAATATTGATGAAATACTTGTAAAATATTTTTAAAAGAAGTATACTATAGGCGTAAAAATGGTTCCATTATTTTATGAAACAGCCTAGAAAGTGAGAGTGATCAAAATGAGAAAGGCATTTGTTTTTAAGGAACGTCAACGTTATTCAATTCGTAAATATTCTTTTGGAGCTGCATCAGTCTTGATTGGTGCGAGCTTGATGCTTGGTGGGCATGCTTTGGCTCAGGAACAAGCTAATGGCACAGGTTCTATCACGGACTATGAAGTTACTGTAAATAATTCTGAAGCACCCCAAATTGACCAAGCAACTTCAGAAGCTGTTACCGATGTCCTCAATCAACCAGCTTCAAGATCTGAAGCGCCAAGACCTAAGCTTGTTAGCAGTGAAGTTGCTTCCTCTGAAGCTAGTAGTGTAGTGGTCAGCGAGGCTGCTTCTTTGGAAGTACCAGCAGAGGTTGCTCAATCTGCATCTGCTGTTGCTTCTGTTGCGAGCTCAGAGGTGGCTAGCCCACGTTATGAAGTGTCATCAGTAGCTAGCTCTGAAGTAGCTAGTGAAACGGACCGTTCAGCAACTTCAGAAGTAGCAGAAGTTAGAGGTACTGACCGTGAAGCTGTGGATACTCCTCAACCTGGTGTAGATGGTCCAGTGACTGCTGATGGTTCTCTTGATATTCCATCAAACGGCACCTATTATTTCCGTCGCACAACTGAAATTCGTACAGCGCCAATCATGGATATCAAACCTACTTTTGTCTTTAGTGCAGGCGACCATGTTATCTACGACAAGGTCTTGAAGAAAGATAATCACCAATGGATTTCTTACATTGGTTATGACTATGAACGCTACTACGCTGATATCGCAGCTTTGAAAACTGAAAACACTAGTAGCACCACTGAAGCGACTAGAGATGAAACCATTCCTGAACGTGGTACTTATTACTTCACTAAACCTGCAGATGTGAAGAACCAACCTAGCTTGACTGCTAAGACTGAGTTCAATTTTGATCCAGGTATGTCAGTCAACTACGATAGATCTTTGCTTGCGGATAACCACCATTGGATTTCTTATGTGTCATACAATGGTACTCGTCGTTACGTCGACCTAGGTGCCGTTGCAGAGGCTCTGGCTAAACCAACAGGAAATATCGCTATTGAAAGCCATGATAATGGTGACTTTAGTGTGGTTATTAGTAATGTATCAGATCAAAACGGTGTCCTTGGGGTATCTGTTCCAATCTGGTCAGAAAAGAATGGTCAAGATGATATTATCTGGTACAATGCGACTCGTCTTAACAACGGTAACTACAAGGTTAACGTCAGTCTAACTGACCACAAGAATGAACGTGGTCTCTACAATGTTCATCTTTACTATGTTGAAACTAATGGTAAATTAGTTGGTGTGGGTGGCACAACTTACACAGTTCCTGCCAAGGTTGAAGAAACGCATACAACTACTAGCTATAGCCTTCCTGATGCAGGAACTTACACCTTCAAAGAACGCTCTAGCATCAAGGCAGAACCTCGTGTGGCAAGTCCAGAGTTGGCTTACTACGATGCTGGCATGTCAGTCAACTATGACAAGATTGTCAGTGGTGATGGTTATGAATGGCTTTCTTATCTCAGCTACAATGGCAATCGCCGTTATGTAGCCGTGGCTGAACTTGCTCAACAAGAAAGCAAACCAAGCGGTACTATCAATATTGAAAATCTCTCTAACCTTGGTTTCGACGTTCATATCACCAATGTTTCTGGTGGTGATAAAGCTATCCAAGGCGTAAGTGTTCCAGTTTGGACAGCTAAGGACGGCCAAGACGATCTTGTATGGCACCAAGCTGACAGACAAAGTGATGGTAGCTACAAGGTTCGCATCAATGTTAGCGACCATAAGGCTGAAGCGGGTGAATACATTGTCCATCTCTACTATGTTCAAGATGGTAAGATGGTAGGTATCGGAGGAACTAGTACAACTGTTCCAGTTCAAAATGCAACCCGCCATAACCTTCCAGCTTCAGGTTCCTATACCTTTACCGCTCGTACTGGCATCAAGACTCAACCTTTGGTAGCCAACCCAGATGTTAGCTACTACGATGCTGGCATGTCAGTCAACTATGACAAGGTTGTCAGTGGTGATGGTTATGAATGGCTTTCTTATCTCAGCTACAATGGCAATCGCCGTTATGTAGCCGTGGCTGAACTTGCTCAACAAGAAAGCAAACCAAGCGGTACTATCAATATTGAAAATCTCTCTAACCTTGGTTTCGACGTTCATATCACTAATGTTTCTGGTGGTGATAAAGCTATCCAAGGCGTAAGTGTTCCAGTTTGGACAGCTAAGGACGGCCAAGATGATCTTGTATGGCACCAAGCTGACAGACAAAGTGATGGTAGCTACAAGGTTCGTATCAATGTTAGCGACCATAAGTCTGAAGCGGGCGAATACATTGTCCATCTCTACTATGTTCAAGACGGTAAGATGGTAGGTATCGGAGGCACTAGCACAACTGTTCCAGTTCAAAATGCAACCCACCACAACCTTCCAGCTTCAGGTTCATATACCTTTACTGCTCGTTCTGGCATCAAGACTCAACCTTTGGTAGCTAACCCAGATGTTAGTTACTACGATGCTGGTATGTCAGTCAACTATGACAAGGTTGTCAATAATGACGGCTATACATGGCTTTCTTATCTTAGCTATTCAGGACAACGTTTCTATGTAGCTATCGCACCAACGAGTGTGACTAAACCTGTAGAACAACCAGTCCAACCAAGCACACCATCATCTGGTACCTATACTTTCAAGGAACGCTCTAGCATTAAAGCAGAACCAAGTGTTGCAAGTCCAGAGTTGGCCTACTATGATGCTGGTATGTCTGTTAACTATGACAAAGTGGTGACTGCAGATGGTCATACATGGCTCTCTTATATCAGCCATGGAGGCAACCGCCGTTACATTGCCATTGATGCTAAGGCAACAGCAGTTGCTCAACCAGCAAGCCCAAGCCTAGCGGCAACTGGCACCTATACCTTTACCAAACCTAGCTCTATCAAGGCTCAACCAAGCGTTGCAAGCCCAGAGTTAGCCTACTATGATAAAGGCATGTCCGTTCGCTATGATAAGGTCCTTACAGCTGATGAACACACTTGGTTGTCTTATGTAACCTATAGCGGTGCAAGACGCTATGTAGATATTTCTTAAGAGTTGTAACATCACTCTCTTTTGAGGGTGGTGTTTTTTTAGTTTTAAGAGTTGAATAAATATATTGTTCAATATGTTTTGAAAATATTTGCCGTAAATTAGCGAAAGTTGTAGAATCAAGATGAAAGTATAGGATTCGTTCTATAAGTAGCTAATTCATCAAGTTATTAAAAGAAAATGTTATAAAACGGAGGTACTGAGCATGTTAGATATTTTTGTTTTAGAAGAAGATTATTTTCAACAAGCTCGTCTTGAGGATGCTATCCACAAGTCCAAACAAATATATATTTTAAGAATTGGGAAGGTCGATTTATACGATAAACCTAATCAATTATTAGAGCGTATTACGGAAAGGGGCTCGCACTTACTGTTTTTCCTAGATATTGCAACTGATAGTGATGTCGAAGGGGGAATATTGGTTGCTCAACAGATACGTGAGCGAGATCCGTATGCTAGTATTGTTTTCATCACAGCACATCCCGAACTCCTACCATCAACCTTTCAGTATCGCTTAGCTGCACTTGATTTTATTGATGAGAATTTGCCTGATAATGAATATGAAGATAGGATTATTTCTGATATTGGATTAGCACTTTCTAAAAATGGTTTGAGCCAAATAGAGTGTGCTTTTACGGTAGATACAAAGAATGCAACTATACAAGTTCCTTTTCATAAGATTCTTTATTTTGAAACATCTCCAACAGTTCATAAGGTGATTCTTCATACAACGGAAGAGCAGATTGAGTTCTATGGTCAATTGTCAAAAATTGTGAAACAAGATTGCAGACTGTATAAATGCCATAAATCATTTGTTGTAAATCCCGAAAACATTGTGAGATTGGACAAAGAGTTAGGTGTAATTTATTTTGAAAACGGAGAGTCATGCTTGGTTTCAAAAGCTAAACAAAAAGAGATTGTTGCTAAGATGCTTGTTCCAAAACCCATGGCAGTTTGAAGTATATAGTATTTTTATTTTAAATGTTATTTTCTGATTATGACGAAAAAACGACCGTTTATGACTTCAATGAAAAATTTAGCTGTCTTTATATTATAATAACCTAGTAAATTATCAGAAAAGGACACCACTCGTGAAAAATACAAGTAAACTCATTGGTATCGTATCAGCTCTAATCGTAGTTATCCTCGCTGTCTTCTTAGTGACTAAGTTTAATAGTCATGAGTCGGCACGTGTTAGCACAAGTAGTAGCCCAGCCAAAACGGTTAAGAAGTCATCTTCAAGCTCAAGTAAGGTTGTTAAGAAGGATAAGAAATCAACTCAATCATCATCTTCAGCAGTCACAAATGAAGAAAATGGAAATCAGGCCTCAGCAGTAGCACCTAAGGCTTCTTCTCAAGAACAAGCTCAATCAGGTACTACAGATGGCGGACAAGTGGCTGAAGCAACAGCTGGAACAGACAAGGTCAAATCTGAAAAGAACACAAATAATAGTCAATCATCGCTTGACTTTGGTGCCCTTGATAATGGTGATATTAGCTCTCTTGTGGGAACTTGGACTAACGCGAATGGTGAATCAGTGACTATCAATTCTGATGGTACAATTATTAAAAACTCAACAGGTTATACTGCTCAATTGAAGCCTCAAAGAGTTTCAGATAATATTTTTTATGCAGGAGTCTTCTCAGATACAAGCTCAGCTGCATTGAGAGCGATTTCTGGAGGTAGTAACGGTTCTGATTACCTTGTTATTGGTCAAGACCAAACTGCTGAAGGATTCCCTTATTACCGTAACTAGTATGAAAAAGATTGCTATTTATGGACTGCACCCCAAAAGTTAGACAGAAAAAATCTAACTTTTGGGGTGTTTTTATTATGAAATTGACTTATGAGGATAAAGTTCAAATATATGAACTGAGAAAGCAAGGAGAAAGCTTTAAACTACTTTCAAATCAATTTGGGGTGAATGTTTCTGGTCTAAAGTACATGGTTAAATTAATTGATCGTTATGGAATAAACATCGTTAGAAAGGGAAAGAAACGTTACTATTCTCCTAAATTAAAACGAGAAATGATTGATAAAGTCCTACTTGAAGGTTGTTCTCAACAAAGTGTTTGCCTGGACTATGGCCTCTCAAATCAAGGATTGCTTAACAATTGGATAGCACAATACAATAAAAATGGGTATACTATTGTTGAAAAAACAAGAGGGAGACCGCCTAAAATGGGACGTAAGCCAAAGAAAAAACCTGAAGAGATGGCAGCGCTAGAGCAACTTCAAGCAGAAAATGAATACCTGAGAGCCGAGAATGCTGTTCTAAAAAAGTTGAGAGAACTCCGATTGAGGGACGAGAAAGAGCAAGAAGAAAAACGGAAATTGTTCGAGAATTGGTAACAGAGTTTGCTTTAGAGATTCTTCTAAAGATTATTAAGCTTGCTCGTTCGACCTATTATTACCACTTGAAGCAGCTAGATCAAACGGATAAGAATCAAACTATCAAAGCTGAAATTCAAGCTATTTTTACTGAACACAAGGGAAATTATGGTTATCGTCGGATACATTTAGAATTAAGAAATCGTGGTTTTTTGGTCAATCATAAGAGGGTTCAGCGATTGATGAACGTACTCAATTTACAAGCTAGAATCCGGCAGAAACGCAAGTATTCTTCTCACAAAGGAGATATAGGTAAGAAAGCCGACAACCTTATTCAACGCCAGTTTGAAGCATCAAAACCAATGGAAAAGTGCTACACAGATGTGACAGAATTTGCCATTCCAGCAAGGAGTAAGAAAACTCTTTTTGTTGCTAGTATACTGACTCCAAAAAGTTAGAAATTTAAATAGTTTATTTATGACGAAGTTTTTAGTAATGATAAATTGGAAGAATAAGTGCAACACTTACTTGAACTCATCCTCTAGAGCTTCACAAGTAGTTCTATAAGCTAAACATTCTCCTAAGTTGCTTTTGAGATATTAGAAATTGTGACAGGACTATAGTAATAACCATACATTCGATCGATGATATCAACAATTTCTCGAGTTGTTACACCGGTTTGATAACCATCTCTTCCAAGGGGACATCTCGACGTCCATAAGCGGGAAGCAAAGATGAGCTAAAGTTCCCATTACAATCTCTTGGAATGGTTAACTGAACAGTCCCCATATTTGGTTTCAAGTTTCCGTGAATACGTTCCATTGCGACTATTACCAGAATTGTAGCCTGCTTTTTCGTAAGGCTCATACCCTAAAAAGGCTGATAAATCAGCTTGGAGTAGATTATTCTTAGCTGTATCAAGAGAAGAACGGAAAAATTCATCAATATCTTGCTTTGGGGTTAGGATGTTAAGTAAAATCTGTTGGTAAACTGAGCCATAGGAATAAATTTCTTTCTAGTAATGTTTCGCAACTCTACTATAACGGATTTATTCCTTTTTGTGTTTACACAACTTATTTTACACTACCCTTATATTCCACTACCATCAGGAATTGTTTATAAATTTATTTTTTCTGAAAAAAATCTGAATAATCTTTGTTATTATTTTAATAGTCAAGCAGTCTGGACTATTAAATATTGACTTAGAAAGGAAAGTATATGAATTATACGAAGCCAGTTATAGAGAAAATTTCTACTTTTAAAAGTGGTACTTCAGGATTAGTCGCAGGTAGATTCAGAGATATATTTGGTGGCAGGGCTTTATTTTTAATTAGAATATAATCTATTACCCGAACATATTCATTAAGTTAATATAGTATTTATTATGGAAAACAAGTAATCCACAGAGTGGAGGTGAAAAAAATCTGAAATTTGTTCAATCTTAATCTATTTTCTGATTTTTTTCCGAAATTCATATTATAGAATTTAATTAAATCAAGAAGTATCTCTTGAAAATTATTTTTCATTTACACCAATGGGTTCTGGCATTAGTCTAAATGATAGAAGGAGTTTAAAATGAAATATTGCAAACCAACATTTGAACCAATTGCAACTTTCAAAAAAGACACTAAAGGTCTATGGACTGGTAATTTTCGTGATGTCTTTGGTGGACGTGCAATCGTAAGAGTTAGAATTGAGTTTTAAGCTTAGAACTATGTATTACAACGGTAAATAATTTTGAATAAAGTGTTTCGATATTCATTCCAGAACTACGAATATCGAGATGCTTTACTTTTTTATTTTTGAGGTTGTTAATATATATGGTAAATAAGTATTTTTTTGAAAAATATTCTGATAAAAAAATAATATTCCTTACTAAAAATTTTTATAGAACCGTTTCTGGAGATAATAAAATAATCTATTGTTTAGAAGACTATGTCGAAGAAGTATGCTCAATTATAGAACAAAATGATATCAGTAGTTTTGAAGAAACAATATCAGTACTTCAGAATTACGTTATAAATGGTTTAATTATTGTTGAGATGGCTGAAAGAACATATATTATTTCTCCTTATTTAGATTCGAGACTATCTTGGTTTGAGAATAATAAGAATATAATTTTTAGTGATTCCTCTGTAGAAATTGCAAAATATTTGAATTTAAAACTCTCTCCGAAGCGTTTAGCGAGTCAATTTATTTTTGGACTTCCATATTATCCATTTCAAACAATTAGCCTATGGGAAGAGCTAGTAAATATAAAGCCTTTAAACTATTTAGAAATATCTGAAAAAGGGTGTTTAGAAAAAAGTGTTCCAAGTTATGAAGTAGACACAAATGATTTTAATAAACTAATAATAAAAATAAAAGAAGAGTTTTTAAATAGCATTAATCATGATTTGAATATGGGAAACGAAGTGTCGAGTGATGTATCAGGAGGTGTTGATTCTGCAACTATTGCTTTTACATTGAATAAACTGATACCCGACTTCTCTATTTTGCACTCTGAATCAAGTACCACTGCTAATAGTGATACTAAATGGGCGACATTTATTGCAAAAAATCTTGGTAGGGAGTTGAATAAGTTTGATTCAATAGAAAAAACAGAGAAAAGATTTTCGGTAGATGAAAAATATATCAATGATATTATTCCAAGTTCTCCATTACTGTGGGCGGATTCAGAAGGATATTTGAAATCAGTCATTGATTATCAGAAAGATAGAAAACATCCGACTCACTTTCTAGGTATTGGTGGTGATGAATTATTTACACCAATGCCTTCTAATCCCTGGAATATTGTTCGTCAGGAAAATTTAGGTGGACTCCTTTATGCTCTGAAATATAGTCTGATAATGAGAAGGCCATTTTTTAGTTGCCTATTGGATTTGATAGACAATAGAGGATATTCGGAAACTGTGACCCAAAATTTAGAAATTGTCTTCAGCGAATCTTCTGAACCTATCAAGAGAAAACTGGGATGGGTGGATTGTCTACAAGTACCAGATTGGCTCAGTGAAAAATCCAAACAAGAATCGCAAAGTTTTTTACACTCGTTATTATTTTCCAATTCTGATCCAATAATATCTGATAGAACAACATTCCAAATGATTCAATCCTTAATATTTCAAAAATCAGTATTGCGACAAATTCAATTAACTACTAATTCCATTTATTGGGCAACTCCATTTTTACATAAAAAATTAGTAGAAATTTGTCTTCAAATTCCAGCAAAATATAAAGTTAGTTCAAAACTAACAAAACCGATATTGCAAAGAGCATTGAAGGGAATCGTACCAATTGAGGTTTTTAACAGGGGTTTCAAAGGGGATTATTCAGATGCCTTATATAGTGGATATAGAGAAGCTGTTCGTAAAAACTTCCACAGGTTAGAACAGTTTGAATTGGTTAAAATGGGTATTGTTGATGTTGAGAAGTTAAAATTAGAGCTGTCATTACCAGCGGGAAATCCGAGTAAAATTGATTATTTTGAAAAGTTATGTTCGGTAGAACGTTGGATTAGGCAGATCAAATTATATATGAAGGATGAGTGAGGTTTGTAATTATGTTTAATAAAGGGTCGAAAAGTAGACTGAAAATAATAAAGCAAGATAATGGTGCAATTGTATTTGACAAAAATCAAGGTGTATACTTTCAAACAAATGATGTAGGTGTTAAAATTTTAGAGTTACTGTCTAAAAATAAAAGCGAAGAAGATATTGTTAGCGCTATATCTGGTGCGTATTCCATTGAAATCGATGTTGCAAAACAAGATGTTAAAGATTTTATACAATCTCTAAAAAAAGGAGGGATATAGATTATGGATATGCAACTCAATCAAGAGTCATACTCCTATGTTCAGCTAAAGTACAGATTACTAGCACAAATAGCTTTACTGATCTCTTATCCGCTTACAAAGTCCTCGCCTAAAAGAATTGAATCTTTGATTAATAAGTTAAGTGACTCGAAATTATCTGCCACAGAAAATGAAGCAGTATTAGCTCGCGATGCAATATGTACTGTAAGCCGTAAGTGTAGGAATCAAGATGGATGCGTAAAAAGATCATTGGGAGTAATAATGTTTTTACTTCTTTTAAATAAACGTGCAAGTTGGTGTACTGGATTTGCTATGGACCCCTTTAGATCTCATGCGTGGGTGGAAGTAAACGGAAATCCAATTAAAGAGCTGGAAGAAGTATCATCGTATGAAAGAGTTGTGAAAACTCTAGATGATAAAAATGAAGAGCGTAAACACATGATATCTGAAGATATAGAAAAAGTAGATGATACTATTACTAGCGTAAAATTCCGTGATTTAATTGCTTTGATAGAAAATAAAAGAAAATATTTTTTAATCGTTTCATGTTTGGGAATACTTACATCCATTTTAACGTTATTACAACCAGAACTTTTGTCTAAAGTAATCTCTCAAAAGGGAGTAAATTTATTGAATAATCCAACCATATATACGCTTATAGCTATTACCGTGGGTTCAACAATTATTTCCAGTTTGCAATATTACTTTTTACAATTAATGGGAGAAAGTGCAGTATTTCAATCAAGAAAAAGTTTAATTATTCAATTTCTGAAACTTCCTATTTATAAATATAATGATCTATCTGCAGGAGACCTAATTAGTCGCTTTAGTAGCGATACAAGTAAACTAAGAGCAGGTATCGTTCAATCAACAGTTGCTCTGACGAGTGGATTGTTCTTGAGTTTAGGTGCGATATTTACATTATTTCTAAAGGATACTTATCTTGCAATAATTACAATTATTTCTATAGCTTTATCATTCCTATTTATTTTATTTATGAGTAGTTTGATTCAAACGGCAAGTTATAAAGCTCATCAGGGTTTGGGGAAAATGACAGCGTACTTAAATAGGCTAATCGTAGGAATTAGAACAATTCGATCGACAAATGAAACGAATTCAGAATTATCTAAAATGTTATCTGAGGCGCAAGAAGTAAAAAACTTGGGAATTGGAGTTGCAAGAGTGCAATCAATAATGACACCGATATCCAATTTTAGCTTGCAATTGTGTGGGATAATTATTTTGGGAGTTGGAGGTTACCGTGTTTCTACTGGGCAAATGTCTATTGCAAATCTAACTTCTTTTATGCTATTAATGTATATCGCTATTTCACCAGTAGGACAAATATTTTCGTCAGTCACAACTATTTCAGAAGCTTTGGGAGCTTTAGGTAGAATTACTGAAATTATTGATCTTCCAAAAGAAGAAGATAATGATATCATTTTAAATCTAGAATCTACGTCAGACAGAAGCAAAGCAATTGAATTTGCGAATGTAACTTTTTCATATGATTCTTACCAATTTCAAGATATTCAATCGGATGATAATTATATATTAAAGGATATTACTTTCGAAATAAATAGTGGAGATTACGTTAGTATTGTAGGTCCGTCTGGTGCGGGGAAAAGCACACTTCTTTACCTCATTGAAAGATTCTATGATATTACTAGTGGTGGTATAAAGATATTTGGACAAGATTTTCGAACAATGAATCGTGAGACTTTACGTTCGAATATTGCATATGTTGAACAAAATTCACCATTAGTAGCTGGTACAATCTTAGAAAATCTAAAAATGGGTAATAGTAATGTAACATATGATGAATGTTGTGACGCTTTAGAAAAAGTTGGGTTGGAGCATTTAATTCAAAGAGGTGCATCCGGGATTGAAAGCCCAATTGGTGAAGGAAGTTTCAATTTATCAGGAGGAGAAAGACAGAGATTGGCAATGGCAAGAGCAATACTTTCCGATGCAAAGATACTCTTGCTGGATGAGTTAACTTCGAATTTAGATAGTCTTAGTGAGAAGAAAATGAAGGAAGCAATCAAAGGTATGAGAGGTGAGAGGACTATTATAATGGTTGCTCATAGATTATCTACAATTTTAGATTCAGATAAAATCTTTGTTTTGGAACACGGAAGACTTGTAGGAAGTGGGACTCATGTGGAGCTATTGGAATCTGTTCCATTATATAAAGAGTTGGCCAAAGAACAATTTTTAGCATAGGAGTATCGTATTATGACAAATAAGATTGAAATAAGAGATGTTACAAAAACTTTTAAAGAAGGAGATATATTAAAGAACGTATCCTTTACAGCTGAAGAGGGGGAAGTCACTGCCTTTTTGGGACCGAAT
>CAKQBM010000045.1 GCA_934216185.1 uncultured Streptococcus sp.
ACAGATGACAGAAGAGAAATATTTACATACAGAAAAGGACTATCTGGATTTACTTTTAGCAGTAAAGAGAAAATTTGGTTACCAACGTTCAATTGTTCCTTATATCCTCTATTTTCTATTAAAAACAGGCATGAGGTTTGGAGAGTTAATAGCGTTAACTTGGAATGAAGTTGATTTTGACAGAGGACTGCTAAAAACATATAGGAGATTTAATACCCTTTCTCATAAATTTGTCCCACCAAAAAACAAAACGTCTATTCGGATGGTACCGATAGACGAAGAATGTATCAAAATTTTGCGCTTTATACAAACGGAGCAAGAAAGAGCAAACATGGAGTTAGGAATCAAAAATCGATATCGGATGGTCTTTCAACATTTTGGATATATTCACTTGGTCCCAGACATTGCAAGTGTCAATAAAGCTTTGAGTGTTATTTTAAATGAATTAGATATTTATCCAATTATCACGACAAAAGGAGCGCGTCATACCTATGGGAGCTACCTCTGGCACAAAGGATTTGACCTTGGAGTTATTGCAAAAATTCTAGGGCATAGAGATATTTCGATGTTAGTAGAAGTATATGGACACACCTTAGAAGAGAAAATTTTTGAAGAATTTAATCAAATAAGAGATGTTTGGAAAGATTGCTCATAAAAAAATGTGGGGCAAATGATGGGGCAAATCAGTTGTAGACAAGCAAAAAAGCCTTTTAAATCAAGGCTTTTACTGTTGAAGTTTGATGCCCCCTACAGGGATCGAACCTGTGACCCACGGATTAAGAGTCCGCTGCTCTGCCAGCTGAGCTAAGGAGGCAAAGAAAAAAGCTGTATTGGTGCCGAAACTTCACGGTTTGTATTGAACCCGCGCAATTAAGCAGGTGGGCAACTCGCTCTAACTGAAGCTGTTTCCGTGTGAGACGGCCTACATGCTGTTAGAAGACTTTTGTTTCCCTAATAATACAAAAAATAGTCGGTCAACACTTAAGTGTGAAGTCGTACACCACAGCGTTTCTATGTTTATATGATACCACTTTTTCAAAAAAAATCAAGAGGAAAGTGCAATTTTTTGAAAAGGATTTCAGATTTTTCGCAAACGGTCGATAGCTTCCTTTCTTTGAGCCAAAGCCCGTTCATATTTACCAGTATCTTCTGCTTGGAAATAGTGATGATTACGGATTTTTTCTGGCAGATAGTCTTGTTTAATCCAATTTCCAGGATAGTTGTGTGGATAGAGATAGTCTTGGGCATTCCCCAGTTCCTTGCTTCCGCTGTAGTGCCCATCACGCAGGTGTCGCGGAATAGGTAAGTGACCTGATGTTTTGAGGTCAGCAAGTGCCTTATCCATAGCTACATAGGCTGAGTTGGATTTTGGAGAAAGGGCCAAATCAATCACGACATTGGCAATGAGAATGCGGGCTTCTGGGAACCCAATCCTTTGTGCAGCATCCAGAGCAGTCACGGTGTGAATCTGAGCTTCAGGATTGGCCAAACCGATATCTTCATAAGCGATAACAGTCAAACGACGAGCGAGACTTGGCAAATCACCAGCCTCAATCAAGCGGGCAGCATAGTGAAGACTGGCATCAACATCTGAGCCACGGATAGACTTTTGCAGGGCTGAGAGAACATCATAGTGACCGTCTCCATCCTTGTCCATGGTAATGTAGCTCCGCTGCAGGCTGTTTTCCATGATGTCGAGGGTGATGTGGCGGATGCCCTCGTCATTCTCAGGGGTAGAAAGAACAGCCAAGTCCAGTGAGTTGAAGGCAGAGCGAAGGTCTCCGTTTGTAGAGGTTGCGATGAAATCCAGCGCATCCTCATCTAGTTCTACTGGAAAATCAAAACCACGCTCAGGGTTACTTAGAGCTATCTGCAGGGCCTCTTTGACGTCTTGGTTAGACAGAGGTTCCAATTCAAAAATTTGAACACGACTGCGAATGGCAGGAGTGACAGAAAAGAAAGGATTTTCAGTCGTAGCCCCAATCATGATGACCAGTCCACTTTCCAAGAGAGGCAAAAGGAAGTCTTGCTTGGTTTTATCTAGTCTATGAATCTCGTCTAGTAATAGGACGAGACCACCAGAGAATTTAGCTTCTTCCGCGATTTCTTGAAGTCGTTTTTTACTATCAACTGTCGCATTGAAAGTTCGAAAGGCATACTTAGTAGTCCCAGCGATGGCTGAGGCAATACTGGTCTTGCCGATTCCTGGAGGTCCATATAGAATCATGGAGGACAGGCGGTTGGCTTCCACCATACGGCGGATGATTTTTCCAGGTCCGACCAGATGTTCCTGACCAATGACCTGGTCGATGGTTTTAGGGCGCATGCGAAGCGCGAGATTGTCTGGCATAGCAGTCCTTTCTAACGTGGATTTTAGTGTCATATTTTTTGAGTAGAATGACTCATCTAATATATCTTACTATGTCCATTCTAGCCTATTGGTTGTGATATTTCAATGGTTTTGTAATATTCAGGGTGTGAGATAGAATCTTTTTGACTATTTAATCTGATGAGAAGAGGGATCAGCATGAGAGAATTGATTTTCCTTAAAGTTCAAAATATGATAGTTGAGTCTATTAGCTATTCCTATACACTACTTTTTCAATATCATTGATTGTAATTGTTATGGTATCCCAATCTTTCGGGGAATCTCCTATGTCAGCAATAAAAGTATCTTCACTTAACTTTTCTACAATTGTCGCCGTTTGACCGTTTTTTAACAACACTGTATCAAATTCTCGAATTTTTACGATTTTTCTCCTTGCGTAAGCTTCTTTGGCTTCAGCTAGAGTCATCTTATTCGGACCACCGTCTATATTTATAATACCTGTATTTTGCCAATGACAAACATCTCAAATATCATAAGTTTCTACTAAAGTTCTACATACAGGGCAATGCACATGCTCCCAACCATCAATGAAAATTAAATTCTCTTTTTTAGTTTTATTCATGATAAGCAACTCCTGTTATTTTGTAATACCGTCTTGAGTTAACTCTATTGATGCGATTTCAGATTCATTAAATCCAATATATGGATATTTATCTGTTCTTATTGTAATTTCATCATAGAGTTCATCATCCGTATCAAGTTTCCCTGTAAAGCTATTACAATGACCCTCTAAAATTTGCCCGTCAACAAAAACAATCCTAATTTCTTTTCCTAAATATTGTTCTAAATTCATTACTGATTTCCTTTTCAATATTATACTTCAAATCAAGGGATATTGCTAATGAATAAAGTATGGTAAATGATAAAACAGTTTATTTGACAGTGCAAGTTTCTTGTCTGCCGAACGTATTGATTTAGTAGTTTTTGGTAGTCTTTTAGAAAAATCGTAATATAATTTTGGGAGATAATTATTTTTTAATGAAGAGAGGAGAAGTAATGTTAAGATTCAATCGAGCCACTTCTAGTGGGTCGAGAAAAGCAGAAACTCTGATAGTTCTGCCTATCCGTTTATATAAGGCTTCCCTTAGAACCACATCTAGGGGCTTTTATGTATAAGAGAATAATAAGTATTACTCCTTTACAATACGTGTAGCACGTGTTATAATAGTGTTGTCAGGAGGTAAAAGCGCTATGCCTATGACACAAAAAGAGATGGTCAAACTCCTTACGGCTCATGGTTGGATAAAGACCAAAGGCGGTAAAGGCTCCCATATTAAAATGGAGAAGCAAGGAGAAAGACCTATCACAATCCCTCATGGTGAACTGAATAAGTACACTGAAAGAGGGATAAGAAAGCAAGCTGGGTTGTAAAATTCAGCCCCTGCTTTTTGATATGGAGGTAGTGAGATGTTAGTTACGTATCCAGCTTTATTTTATTATGACGATACAGACGGAGCAGAAGCGACTTATTTTGTCCATTTCCCGGATTTTGAATACTCAGCTACACAAGGAGAGGGAATTTCTGAGGCTCTGGCTATGGGTTCAGAGTGGTTAGGTATAACTGTCGCAGATTTGATAGAGAGTGATGGAGATTTGCCCCAGCCATCAGATATCAATAGCTTGTCTTTAATTGATAATGATCCTTTTAAAGATGATGAAGATTTCGTGTCAACCTATGACCTTGATAAATCTTTTATTTCTATGGTATCTGTTGATGTATCAGAGTACTTAGGAAGTCAAGAACCAATTAAAAAGACCTTGACCATACCAAGATGGGCAGATAAGTTGGGACGAGAAATGGGACTTAACTTTTCTCAGACTTTGACAGACGCTATTGCAGATAAGAAAATTCAAGTCTAAGATTAAGTGTAGCATCGTGGTACTAGTCAATAAAAAAGCACGTTTAATTGTGCTGGTTACTTGTCTATTGATCCTATAGATTTGCTAGCCCTTTCGAGGGCTTTTTGTGTTGAGTTTTTGGAAAAAATAAGGAAATCAACCGTTTAAGAACATCACTGATACCAAGGGTTTAAATGAGGTAATATGGTATAATTAGGACATAAAATAATTTTGTGGTAAGATGTTAGTATCTATTTTAGCATATTTCTGAGCAATCGGGGCGATTAAAGAGTCGCATAGAAAGAGGACAAAATGGCAACATACGGATTTTTAGATATTTTAGAGGAAGAGTTGGAGAAGAACTTTCCTTTTGACTTTGAGATTAGTTGGGACAAGCGCAATCACGCGGTAGAAGTGAGTTTTCTATTGGAAGCGCAAAATGCTGCTGGAGTGGAGATGGTAGATGAAGACGGAGAGGTTTCATCGGATGATATTCTCTTTGAAGAAGCAGTGCTTTTTTACAATTCTGCCAAATCAACCGTCAATGAGGAAGACTATTTGACTGTTATTCCTTACCTGCCTAAAAAAGGTTTTTCTCGCGAATTTTTAGCTTATTTTGCGCTATTCCTTAAAGATACTGCCGAGGTTGGGCTGGATGCCCTCATGGACTTTTTGGAAGACCCAGAAGCAGAAGAATTCGTCATGGAATGGAACCAAGAAGTCTTTGAAGAAGGAAAAGTTGGCTTGGAAGAAGGAGAGTTTTATCCTTATCCGAGATATTAGGAGGAAATGATTATGAATTTAGATTGTATTGATAAAAAGTTTGATTTTACGGGCTCTAAGATTGCCTTGATTTGTGGGGATAAGATCTTGACCATCTTACGTGATGATAAGGACGATATCCCTTGTCCCAACATGTGGGAGTTGCCAGGTGGTGGTCGTGAAGGAAACGAAAGTCCTTTCGAGTGCGCAGCGCGTGAAGTTTTTGAGGAACTGGGAATTCATCTGACTGAGGATTGTCTGCATTGGAGTAAGGTTTATCCAAGCATGCTTTTTGCGGATAAACAATCTGTATTTTTAGTCGGTCAGTTGACACAGGACCAGTTTGACCAGATTGTATTTGGAGATGAAGGACAGGGCTATCAGCTGATGAGTGTTGAGGAATTTCTTACTTCCAGTCAAGTTGTACCTCAGTTGCAGGAGAGGGTGAGAGATTATTTGGAGGAAGTTCGATAAATGGCGAAGCGTAGCAAAAATATCAATATGTTTCTCATAGATGGTGAAGTAACTGGAAAAATCAAATGTACTTTGTCAAATTGGACGGGAGTGATTTACAAAATACCTCGTATTCAGTTGGGAGATTTGAAGTCGCGTGATGAAATGAGACAAAGTGGTATTTATTTCTTATTTGGTCGAGATGAAGATAAACAGAAAGATGTGACGTATATTGGTCAGGCGACAACTCGGAAAAATGGTGAAGGGGTATTGTTGCGAATTCAAGAGCATACCCGTGATATTCATGCAGATTATTTTAATGATGTCATCATTCTAACAACTCAAAATAATTCTTTTGGTCCAACAGAAATTAGCTATTTGGAAAATAAATTTACTCAACTTGCTAAAGAAGCTGGTCGCTATATTGTGAAAAATGGGAATGATCCAAATCCTGGTAATGTGACTGAGGAAAAGGAATCTGAACTGGATGAAATTGTTGAAAATACGCTAATGATTATTGGAACTTTAGGTTATCGTGTTTTTGTTCCAATGACAAAGAAAGTTAGTCAAGATCTGACTGATAATCATTCAACCTATCTTTATTTAAAGCGTAAAACTAAGAAATCTAACAAAGTAATAGAAGCAACTTGTGAACGGACAACTGAAGGTTTTGTTGTTTTAGAAGGAAGTCAAGTAGAAATAAAGGATTCTCCATACCTTCCAGCAAGTTTAAAAGAAATGCGTCAGAATTTAATAGCTTCTCGGGTCATTCAAGATGGAGTATTAACAGAAAAACAACTCTTTTCTAGCCCTTCTTATGCAGCGGCTTTTTTGCTGGGTATGCAAACGAACGGTCGAACTGATTGGAAAGATCAGGATGGAAGAACTTTAAAAGAATTAGAAGAATTAATAGATTGATAAGGAAGTACAAAATGGAAACATGGCAAGAGTTAAAAGTTACAGTGAAGCGTGAGGGGGAGGAATTGGTTTCCAATCTCTTGATTGAGCTAGGAGCGCAAGGCGTTGCGATTGAAGATAGCATGGACTATGTGGGAAATGTTGACCGCTTCGGCGAGATTTTCCCAGAGGTCGAGCAACAAGATGAAATCGTAGTGACAGCCTATTATCCTGATACGGTTGATGTGGCAGTGGTTGAGGCGGACTTGCAGGCTCGCTTAGAAGAATTGACGGATTTTATGGATTTGGGAGAGGTCAAAATGGGGACGACTGCCTTGGCTGAGGAAGACTGGGCGGACAACTGGAAGAAATATTATGAACCCGCTCGCATCACTCATGACTTGACTATCGTGCCGTCTTGGACAGACTATGAGGCGACTGCTGGGGAAAAGATTATCAAGCTGGATCCAGGGATGGCCTTTGGGACAGGGACGCATCCAACTACTAAGATGAGCCTCTTTGCCTTGGAGCAGGTCCTTCGTGGTGGGGAAACAGTGCTAGATGTGGGGACTGGTTCAGGGGTTCTCTCTATTGCTAGCTCGCTGCTTGGTGCTAAGGAAATTTTCGCCTATGATCTAGATGATGTGGCGGTTCGTGTGGCTCAGGAAAATATTGAGCTAAACCCTGGTATGGAAAACATCCATGTAGCAGCAGGAGACTTGCTTAAGGGAGTTGAGATTGAGGCAGATGTCATCGTGGCAAATATCTTAGCGGATATCCTCATTCATCTGACAGACGATGCCTATCGTTTGGTTAAGGACGAAGGCTACCTCATCATGAGTGGGATTATCAAGGACAAGTGGGACATGGTACGCGAGTCGGCTGAGTCAGCTGGATTTTTCCTTGAAACTCACATGATCCAAGGGGAATGGAATGCCTGTGTCTTCAAGAAAACCAAGGATATTTCCGGTGTGATTGGAGGCTAGCATGCAACAGTATTTTGTCAAAGGTAGTGCTATCTCTCCTGTCACCATCGAGGACAAGGAAACCAGCAAGCATATGTTTCAGGTTATGCGCTTGAAGGAAGATGATGAAGTTACTTTGGTCTTTGATGATGGCATCAAGCGCTTGGCGCGCGTGCTGGATGTGGAAGCCCGTCAGTTTGAGTTGATCCAAGAATTGGCTGACAATGTGGAACTGCCAGTCCAAGTGACTATTGCATCCGGCTTTCCCAAGGGGGACAAGCTGGAGTTTATCACTCAAAAAGTAACCGAGCTCGGAGCCAGCCAAATCTGGGCTTTTCCTGCCGATTGGTCCGTTGCCAAGTGGGATGGCAAGAAATTGGGTAAAAAGGTTGAGAAACTAGAAAAAATCGCCCTTGGAGCAGCGGAGCAAAGTAAGCGTAATGTTGTTCCAAGTATCCAGCTTTTCGAGAAAAAATCAGACTTTCTAGCTCAACTGGACCAATTTGACTCTATCATAGTAGCTTATGAAGAGTCGGCCAAAGAAGGAGAAGCCACTGCGCTCTTACAAGCGGTCTCTGGTCTTGAAAAAGGAACCAAACTGCTCTTTATCTTTGGACCAGAAGGTGGTCTCTCACCTTCAGAAATCGAGAGTTTTGAAGCTAAAGGAGCCGTCTTGGCGGGACTTGGTCCTCGCATCTTGCGAGCAGAAACAGCACCGCTTTATGCTTTGTCAGCCCTTAGCGTTTTATTAGAATTAGAGAAATAAGAGGAAGAAAATGGAACAAAAACATCGTTCAGAATTTCCAGAAAAGGAACTCTGGGACTTAACAGCCCTATACCAAGACCGTGAGGATTTCTTGCGTGCAATCGAGAAAGCACGCGAAGACATCAACCAATTTAGCCGTGACTACAAGGGCAATCTGCATACTTTTGCAGATTTCGAGAAGGCTTTTGCGGAATTGGAGCAAATCTACATTCAGATGAGCCATATTGGCAACTATGGTTTTATGCCGCAGACGACAGACTATAGCAATGAAGAGTTTGCTAATATCGCCCAAGCTGGGATGGAATTTGAAACAGATGCCAGTGTAGCCTTGACCTTCTTTGACGATGCTCTAGTGGCAGCAGACGAGGAAGTCTTGGACCGTTTGGGAGAGTTGCCACATTTAACAGCAGCTATTCGTCAGGCCAAAATCAAAAAAGCTCACTACCTAGGAGCAGATGTGGAGAAAGCCTTGACCAATCTAGGTGAAGTTTTCTACAGCCCACAGGACATTTACACTAAGATGCGAGCTGGGGATTTTGAAATGGCCGACTTTGAAGCTCATGGTAAGACTTATAAAAACAGCTTTGTGACCTATGAGAATTTCTACCAAAATCACGAGAACGCTGAGGTTCGTGAGAAATCTTTCCGTTCCTTCTCAGAGGGACTTCGTGAGCACCAAAATACGGCTGCTGCGGCCTATTTAGCCCAAGTTAAATCTGAAAAACTGTTGGCAGATATGAAGGGCTATGACTCGGTCTTTGACTATCTTCTAGCCGAACAAGAAGTGGACCGTGCCATGTTTGACCGCCAGATTGACCTCATCATGAAGGATTTTGCGCCAGTTGCTCAGAGATACCTCAAGCATGTTGCCAAGGTCAATGGTCTTGAAAAGATGACCTTTGCAGACTGGAAATTGGACTTGGACAGCGCCCTCAATCCTGAAGTGACTATTGATGATGCCTATGATTTGGTCATGAAGTCGGTAGAACCTTTGGGGCAAGAATATTGTCAGGAAGTTGCTCGCTATCAAGAAGAACGCTGGGTAGACTTCGCTGCTAACAGTGGCAAGGATTCTGGTGGTTATGCGGCGGATCCATATCGCGTGCACCCTTATGTCCTCATGAGCTGGACAGGTCGTTTGAGCGATGTCTATACCTTGATTCATGAAATCGGGCATTCTGGCCAATTCATCTTCTCAGATAATCATCAGAGTTATTTCAACGCCCACATGTCTACTTACTATGTCGAAGCACCGTCAACCTTCAATGAATTGCTCCTAAGTGATTACTTGGAACACCAGTCTGACGATCCGCGTCAAAAACGCTTCGCTCTTGCCCACCGCTTAACAGACACCTACTTCCATAATTTCATTACCCACCTCTTGGAAGCTGCCTTCCAGCGTAAGGTTTATACATTGATTGAAGAAGGGGAGACCTTTGGAGCAAGCAAACTTAACAGCATTATGAAGGAAGTCTTGACAGACTTCTGGGGAGATGCCATTGAAATTGACGACGATGCGGCACTCACTTGGATGCGCCAAGCTCACTACTACATGGGATTGTATAGCTACACCTACTCAGCTGGGCTTGTTATTTCGACTGCGGGTTACCTTCATTTGAAACATTCAGAAACTGGAGCTGAAGATTGGCTCAACCTCCTCAAATCAGGTGGTAGTAAGACACCGTTTGAGTCAGCCATGATTATCGGAGCGGATATTTCAACAGACAAACCACTCCGTGATACCATCCAGTTCTTGTCTGACACAGTTGACCAGATTATCGCCTACAGTGCCCAGTTGGGAGAGTAGGGGAATTTAGGATAACGATATGAACAGAATTAAAAAATGGCTGGAGCAGGATTCACAAAGAATACGTTTTATCAAAATAGGCCTAGTCTTGTTGGGAATCATTTTATTGATTGCTTTGCCTGCTCTCTATCTAGTTTTGAGTGGAGTTGGTATTTGGTATTTTGTAAAGAAAGCACCAGATATTCGAAAAAGAAATTTAATGATAGGGCTTTTTGTTGTTAGTTTTGTTGTAGTTTCTCTTCAAACTCCGACAGCCACAAAGAAAATTTCATATTCTCAATCAGAAACTAAGCAAACTGCGGCATCCACTGCTAAAGTAGAGTCAACAACCGATGCTTCATCTAGTACAGAAGAAGCAAAACGAGTTGAAGAAGAGAAAAAAGCTAAAGAAAAAAGCAGAAGAAGAGAGAATTGCCAAAGAAAAAGCTACAAATGAGTTGCAAGAAAAAGGTGAAACCTTAGTCAAACAATTGGAAGAAAGTCAAGATGCAAGTCAAGTGAAGTCTGCTAAAGAAACAGTTAATCAGATTGAAAATAATGATAAAAAGGCAGAATTGCTCGATAGGATAGGTGCAGTTGAGTCATTCATTTCTCAAAAAGAAGAAGAGAAAAGAATTGCACGTGAAGCGGAGACTAAAGCCCAACAGCAAGATAGAATTGTTTACGTCGCTAAGAATGGGCAAGCGAAAGTATATTGGTATAACAAGGATAGAATGCCGTCAAATACTAATAAAGCTAACGTTGTTGAGATGACAGAGGCTGATGCAATTGCTGCAGGAAAAACTCCATCTAAAAAAGAATAAGATAGAAAGTTATCTTGGACTGGCTTTTTGATAAGTTATCAGAAATGTAGAGGTATTGACCATGTATCAAGAGTTACTTAGAAAAATAGCAGAAGAAAAACCAAGTTATTATCAGGAAGAAATCCAGTGGTTGCTTGATCATTTGGGAGATTCTTCTCCAGAAATTCGCGATGACCTTGTTTTTACAAGCTTTGCTAGAGGGATTCAGGAAGAACTATTTACACAGGAGCAATTTCATTTCATTGTTGAAGGGATTTCATCTGATGGAGGGTTAGATAAAGAGATTGATAAGGTAGGCCTGCCAACCCTTGAACGTTCCTTTAGGGCGCTTATTTATGCAAATCTCTTGTCTGCGGATGCCAACCAGCAATCGATTTTTTATCAGGGATTAAATGTAGGAATTCGTAATGTCCTTTTAAATCAAGGTTTGTATTATCTTTCAAAAGAAAAGGATACAACGGGTTTTTCAAGTCAGTATGGTTGGGTTCATGCTTTTGCACATGGAGCCGATTTACTGACAGAGGTGGTTTGTCATCCAGACTTTCCTAAAAACAGAGTTCATGAAGTATTTGAGATACTTGGCCAACTATTTAAAAGAATTTCGATTCGCTTTACAGATGATGAGGATTGGCGTTTAGCAAGAGTGATCTATGAACCTATTTTACAAGGGAAGTTGGAGCAAGAGCAAGTAGCTTCTTGGATAAAAGCTGTTGACTTTCCGATAGAAGAAAGGGAAGATTTTTATAAATTTTCCAACTTCAGATCCTGTCTGTTGGAAGTCTATGTCCAACTTGACCAGAGAAACAGTTTACAAGATGACTTGAAAGAAGCTATCCAGTCTTTTCAATACTAGGGATAAGCTAATATTACTTTTTGAAAGAGTTTCTATTGTATCCTCCTAACTAATAATGAAAACTAATAAAAGAGGTTGAATCATTTTCCAACCTCTTTTTGTATATCTTAATGAAATTGCATACCACCATCAACGATAATGGTTTGTCCTGTAATGTAGTTTGAATCTGGTCCTGCAAGGAAGCTGACGGCAGCAGCCACATCTTCTGGTTCAGATAGACGTTTTAGGGTAATATCTTTTGCAAATGTCTGCATACCCCACTCGTCATCTTTTCCTGCATTTTTACCAACTTCATGAGCGATATCGTACATCATTGGTGTTTTAACAATACCTGGTGCGTAGGCGTTAACAGTGATGCCTGAGTCTGCTAAATCACGTGCTAATGTTTGCGTGATTCCACGAACAGCAAATTTTGTTCCACCATAAACAGTTAGATTTGGATTTCCGACAACACCAGCTTGAGATGTTGCGTTGATAATTTTACCTCCGTGGCCAAGTGCTTTAAATTGCGCTTGTGCAGCTTGTGAACCCCAAATGACACCACCAACGTTGATACCGAAAGTGCGTGTAAATTGTTCCTCAGTAATTGTATCAAGAGGAGTAGTTGGAGCAACACCAGCGTTATTTACGACAACATTCAAATCACCAAAATGGTCAACAACCTTTTGAAATGCTTGTGCAACTTCAGCCTGTTTCGAAACATCGGCCACGACAGCAAAGGCATTTTCAGCTGATAATTCGGCAACAGCTTTTTCAGCTGTTTCAGGATTGTAGTCTAAGACTCCTACCTTAAAGCCATCTTGAACCAATCGTTTTGCAATTGCAAAACCGATTCCTTGACCTGCACCTGTGACAATAGCAACTTTAGACATATGATTCCTCCTTGGTATCCACGATACCATTCAAACGTTCATAAAAGAACAGCAAAG
>CAKQBM010000046.1 GCA_934216185.1 uncultured Streptococcus sp.
TTTCCACTGATTTCACGCGTTTTTCTCATACTAAAAGCTAGGTTGTGGGAAACTGGAAGTTAGTTTGGGAAGTTACCAATCTTATTTGACTCTGCAGAAAAAGATTGGGCATTCCCATGTGCGTGGGGTGCTATCATTTAAATCAATATATTTCACTCTTATTCCACACGATATAAGAATTGTTCTGGTTTATTATGTACTGGAAATGAAGCACGATAGAGAATTCTATCTTTACTAATATCCGAAGCGTCTGATATTAATCCATCCATTGATGTCTCATCAGGTATTCTAACATCTGCTGGTATGAATTGAATAAAGACTCCAAAAGATGGACCTGAATAGCGAGCTCGTAGAAACTCATTTACTATTTCTGATTCTGCAAGGTCAACTTTAAATCCCTCTGGTTCTATCAAGCCATCTTTACTAAAGACTAAGTCTTCTCCTCCGTGACCATTACTCCATTTTCCCTCAATACTAGAGAAATCTCCATTCTTTATGGCATTGATATCCATTTTGCTAGAAACATTTTTGTTAGTGGAAGATGCTGTTTCAGCAAATTTTTCTGTTACAGATTTCCAAGCCAGACTAGATAGATTCATTCGAGCACCAGGACTGACTTCATCCTCTGTCTTAGCTTCTTTAACTTTCTCTAGTTTGTCCCCACTACTATTCAACTTCCAAATGGTATGAATTGTTTGTGGGTCTCCTGCGAACGGATTCCACTGGGTATAGAGGTTTCCATCTTCTAGGAGATAGGCCTTAAAGCGTGTTCCAAGCATCTGCATTTTATTTTCAGCATTGGTGAGGCGAATGACTTTCTGATCTTTGAGTGTGAAAATATCTAAGATTTCACTACCATTTTTCGAAGAGACAATCAATTCATCAATGCCATTTTTATCCATATCAACCATTGCATAGGTAAAGGCTTGTCTGCGTTCTGCCATCCCTGCATAGACATTAGCAGTTAGATTGATGCTATCCTTAACCTCTGATTTATGGTCTAGAAGAAATTCATAATCCTTCAAAATACTATTATAAGGACTGTAATCTACGGTTGGTTTAGTTTTCTCTGTCCCTTTGTCTGCACTGCTCCCGCTAGGAAACTTATCTGAAACTGATTTCCAGCTTAAAGTCTCCAGAGAAATGGGCGAACCGGCCCCAAGATCTGCTAGTTCTTGAGCTTCCTTAGCCTTTACCAAAGACTGCCCATCTTCACTAAATTGGTAATGAGCATAGATGTGACTCGTTGCTGTACCAGCTCCACGATAGAGCAGAGAATTATCTGGCAAGATACCGACCGTCATTCTCTCACCAATCTGGTCTAAACGATTTTCTTGATTGGTCAAACGGATCACTTTTTCATCTTTCAAAGTGCGGATATCAAGCAAACTCTTTTCGCCACTCTTCATTTCAAGAGCAAGTAAAAGTTCATCTACTCCATCATTATTCAAATCCGTCTTGTGGTAAACCACATCTGTATAAAAGCCTTGAGAAGACTTTACTTGACTAGCCAGAGGATTGACATCCATACCTGTCGGTAAGGTGCCTTTCGCTACTTTTTCATAGTCATCCAGAACCTTATTGTAGTAACTGTAATCTATCTCTAGACTTGCTACTTCCTCGGATGCTGGTTCCGCGCTTTTGTTCCAAGGTAAATACTGACAGCCTCCTAAAACTAGTGCCAGTGAAAGTGTTGTGGCTAATAATAACTTTTTCATATTACTCCCTTATCTAAGCGAAAGGAACCAGCATGTGCCAATTCCTTTCGCTATTTTTACTGTATCAAAATGTTGCCTATTCGCAAATTGTTTTCTATTTCTATTTATTTGTTATAAGCCATTTCTCACAAGCTATCATTCTAGCGAACCCACTTACCTGATTCATCCACTTGATAACCATCTGGTGTACGCTCATTCACTGCCATCTTACCATTTGACTTAAGATAATAATCACCTACCCAAGTACCATGAGCATAACTTCCTTCTGATGTTAAGTAATAGTAAGAACTATAGTTACTGTCATAAATCCACTCACCTTTAGCCATCTTACCATCTGATTTAAGGTAGTAACTTCCAGCCCAAGCATTACGAGCGTAACTTCCTTCTGATGTCAGGTAGTAATAAGATTTATAGTTACCGTCATAAATCCACTCGCTTTTAGCCATGTATCCACCTGACTTAAGATAGTAAGCACCCTCCCATGCATTTTGAACATAATTTCCAGAAGCATCTAGATAGAAGTAGGAATTATAATCCTTATCGAAAATCCACTTACTGACAACTTTGCTACCATTTTGGTAGTAAGATGAACCTGACCAGCCATCTTTTTGACTTGTTGTTGATTGGTTAGAAGTCTTTGGAGTTGAGGCAGCTGTTGTCTTACCAGTCAGCTTCTTAACAGCCTCTTTAAACTCTTCTACAGTTCCTTTCCACTCTATGTAATTGGCACCAGACTTATTTTCAAGAGCTATATAATTTCGAGCAGTTTCTTCGAAATAAGATAATTCTGGAGTGGTTTTTGTAGCCCAAATAATGGGACGATTGGCTGTACCTCTCCAATTTTTAAATACTTCTGAATCCTTCGGAACAAGAATATAGTATTTTGCAGATGGATTAACCGTCTGGGTGTCAGCCTGCACTGTTTGTGCTGAAAAAGGTAGAACTCCTGCTGTGTCTACAAGAGAGACAAGACCAAATGTTGCAGCCGCTAGGCTGGTTACTAAAACTGTTTTTGACTTCATTATCAAAAACCTCCTTTAAATTTTTATTATTTACGCTTACAGTAAGGGATGGACTCTACTATATTTATGAAAAGAGTATCTGTACTTATCTTTTATTTAATTAGCAAATGAAATTGTTTTATGAAAAAGAAGTATACTTAGGCTTTTTTATAGTCATTAGAATAAAGACTTTCTATTTTATCATTTCCACCTACTTGTCAAATATGCCTTTTCTCCTATTGTCCAGTTTTGATCATAAGGATCTACTGACCATTTTGTTGCCAGCAAAAAAAATGGAAACTTACTATAACCAATTTGAGCTTCTACTAGATTTGTGGTTGTGTTGTACCTTCTATCTCGTTTCCACTTACCATTTTTTTGACTTCTTTTCCTATTCCAGATAAAAAGTTCCTCTGGAAGTGCATAAATTCTACCATCATGAAAACTCCCTCTCATTACAGGATAAAGGTACTGGTGCAACTGATATTCACATCGCTTATTTAAGAGCCAATATCCTAGAATCATATAGAAGGGATTTATCTTTTCAAGAGGTAAGATAATTGGCAAAGGTAAAGCATCACTCAAATCTACTGGTTTTGTAAGATACATTAACCATAACAATACTGATGAAAAATAAACCATAAATGTATGTAGTGGTATTCTATTCAAAACAATCATATAGAATTTGTAATTCTTTATCTGTATCAAACAGCGTCTTACATTAATACTGCCCACAATTATTTTATATAGAAAAATCACAAAGAAAATCGGTGAAATATATACAAAAACTAAGAAAGATGTTAAAACGATAAACTCAGCTATTCCAATAACAGCTGGATATTGAACTTTATATGTTTCAAAATCCTTTAATACAATGAACCATGGAGCGATAAAATACAAGCACGAGAATATTAGTAAAGCAATTTTTAAATAGAAAATATTCAAGAATTGACTTAATTTTAAAATGTTTGTTCTCATATAACTTCCTGCTCTCCTATCCATTCAATTTATCATTTCTTAAAACCATGACAATTTTCAAGCAGCCCCCCTATATTTGTTTAATAATTTGTAGATAAATATTAATCTAAACTGATTAAAATAATTTCTAATACTTCCTTCTACTTCCTTAGAAATATTTTACTCGATTGTATAAGTTCTAGTAAATTCAATTCGGCTCATATTATTCTTGAAATATAACTCATATAAAAAATCTATAACATCAAATACTTTACTATTTTTACATAATTTAACGTTTCAAAAGTAAATTAAATGTCTGCCGAATCATCTGTCCACCAATTGTATCCCTAAACTTATCCTCCCTAGATAACTCATCTAACATATCCTCTAGACTAACAGCCTTAATATGACCTGGCCAAAAGACATTATCCAATCTACCTGCACCCTTATAGGTCGGCATCAAGACAACACGTGTTTCCAAGCGATAATATTTTAATAAATTTGCAAATTTATGGGAAAAGCTTTCTTCTGCATAAGACATGTTAGGGGACATTTTTTTAGGTCTGCCTATTTGAGCTCCTGTAGCACTGTCTATAGTGTACAATAAACCATCCGCTTCTCTATAAATCACATTTCCTGAAGCATAAAATTTTAAATCTACTAACCAAATTGTAGATCCAGAAACAATAACACAATCAATATCTGCATCTACCCTTTCATCTTCTAAATTGAGATTGTGAACAGACCAAAAGGTAACTAATTTTTCTAAAAGCCCTTTTTTTTGTAATGCTTTAGCAAAATTGATTTCCCCCTCTTGACCAAGATTAACAGCAGATTCATCAAATCCTGATTTATTCAATCCTTTTCCAGGTTCCCCAAACATCAATTCATGCTGATAAAGTTGATAAGTCTTAAGTTTTTGTGGTTCAAATCCCGTCATTTTACCATTATGAGTTGCCTTGGAAATACTGGGAAGTTCACTATGTTTAGGTGTGGAAGGAGTAGGTGGTTCTGGAGAAACCTTAGCATTTTGTCTTCTGCCCCAAAGAAATCCTAATATAAAATATAGTATGTTTCTGCGATGCTTAAAAAAGCGCAACAATTTCTCCACCTCCTAAAAAATATCTTATTTAGCAATAGTCACTTTACTTGGTCTAAGAACCCTGTTATTTAATAAATATCCTTTTTGTAATACTTCAACAATATTATTTTCACTTTGTTCATCAGTAGCTGCTACTGTATTAACAACCTCGTGCATACTTGGGTCAATCATACCACTATTATCAATAACTTGTAATCCATTCAATGAAAGAATTTGCAAAAGCTCTTCAGCAATTGAAGTAAGCAAATCTGATTTTTCCTCAGATGATTCAATACGATCAATAACTTGAAGAATCTGTTTCATAAATGGTGCAAATTTCTCACCCTTATCTAAATCCTGTCTATAGATTAAATACTGTTTCAGTTCTTCAATCAGACTATTTTTTGCTTTATCTTCTAATAAACGGCGTGTAATTAAAGATTCGATATCTTCAACTTTATCTACGATATACGAAACTTTTTCATGCAATACATCTTCACTCATAAAAACTTTATCCTTTCTTTCTTCTATTTATTTGCCATCCTTTAGGGTAATTGTAATACAAGACAATATTTGATAACAATGCCAAACTTAATGCGTTACTAATCCAAAAGCTATGTACAAACTTATCAAAGAAACCACTCAAAAACCAATTGGCTGCAAAAACTAAGATGAACATGAGACATCCCATACCTTGTGAATGGCGTGTTGTGGCATAATTGATATAATTTTTATTTTCAATAAATTCATTGTAAAAATCATTATCTATAATTTTATTTTCAATCCCTAAACTTTGTGCCTTGGCCAAGTAAGCTTCTGCAATTCGAACACGCGCCTTATTATCTAGAACTGCTTCATTCTCATATTTTGTTCGATCAATATATTTTCTAAAGAAAGCCTCAACGTCTGTATCAGGTGCTTTTTTCATACGCTCTATCGTGATATCTAATAGCAACTTAAAATACACTTGCTGGAAATCTTTATTGTTACCATAGCGCTCGTTTAAGGTATCTAAATAATTCTCACACTCATCTTCAGATTTCAAAAATAGAATACCTGCATAATGTAGTTTATGCTCTAGTGAATCTGAAACATCTACTAATTTTCTTGCAAAATTATAGGCTTCCTCATTATCTCCAATTTCTCTATAAGAGCATGATAAAAGGTAATAAATATATTCTTCATTATTTTTATTTTCTTCTAAATAATGATCGTACAGATATCGAACATCTTTTACTGCCTGTTTATACTGATCAAATAAAAATAGTGATCTTCCCTTTTTCAAAAGATAAAAGGAATTATTAGATAGTTCAAAAGCTTCCTGATAATACTGAATTGCAAACTTTTGCTGATTCTGTTCACAATAAACATCACCTAGCAAAGATAAGATATCTGCGTTTTTAGGTCTCAACCTATTAGCTTCACTAATAGCTAATTCTGCATCCGATAACTTTCTATCTTCAAGGCTAATCATAGCCTTGAAATACCAAACATCTGCATCATTTCGATTTATTTTTAAGGCTTCTTCAATGTAGGAATAAGCTAATGATTTCTTTCCTGAATAGAAGGCCTGTCTAGCTGAATCAAGATAGCTTGAATTTGAATGATTAGTTGGAGTCGAATCAGGGACTCCTTCAGAACTTTGTTTAGAATTTTCTAATTCCTTATCATATTTTTGTCTGGTTTCTTCACTTTCAAATACTTTTTCTGCCTGTGCAATGACTTCCATCTTTCTCTCAGCCATTGATCTTTGATCAATATTTGGTGAACCTGTCAACTGGCGATAGCGTCTTCTATTTGACTTGATACTTTTCTTAACATCATCTAATGAACTTGTTTCTGAAATCCCTAACTCTTCATAATAGTTTATGACCGACATTGTGTTCCTCCCCTAATCAATAGTTAAATCTTTTATTTTACGACTAGCTACTTCTACAGCACTTTTATCGAGATTTGCTTGTCTCTCTACCTCAAAAGTCCCCAATAAGTGATTATCCGAATCATGTACCTCTACAAATACTGTTTGATCGACATCATAATGATAAGTTACCTTCAAAACCGTTCCTGCTGGCCAGTCACCTGGTAATTTAATGGTACTCTCTCCTATAACCGTAACAAATTGTGGATCCTCGTCATCCCCTTGAGTAACCTCTACTAACACATTTTGTTGATTATCTGCAACCGTTGAAAAATACTCAGAGTACTTGTTTGGTACCTTAGAATTTTTAGGAATAATAATTGTATTTCTTTTCACACCATTCGAAAGAGCCAGAGTTCCCAAGGCTTGAGAAGTGACATCCGAAACAACTAACTTTTCTGCTAATCCACGAACTGTTTCACTAACATCTGCACTTTCTGATTTATTAGCGATTTCCAATGCTGCCTGAATAGCTGCTCCTTGTGCTACAGCTTCATCTGGATTAATAGAATATACAATCTTCTTCCCAATTTTCTCTTCCAATTTTCTTTGTACCATTGGCATTCGAGTTGAACCACCTATTAATAGTACTTGGTCAATTTCATCCCATGACATTCCAGATTCTTCAACAACATCATCTAACAGCTCCTCTGTACGATTCATTAGACTTTTTGTTGCTTCTTCAAATTCTACACGTGTTATCGGAATTTTATAACTTTTTCCTTTATAGTCGAGAAAGACATTTGTTTTTTCTACAGTTGTTAGCCCTCTCTTTGTATTCTCTGATTTTTCACGAAGTAAGGCAGTAAAATGTTCATCCGTATAAATATCCTCTGCTCCCTGTTCTTCCATCTTTTCAGCAATAATCATTGATAAGGCGTTATCAAAATCAAACCCTCCTAGATTACGATCTCCATCGGTAGCAATAACATCAAACTCGCCATCTTTTATTTTCATTAATGTGACGTCAAAAGTTCCGCCACCTAAATCATATACCAATACTGTCTCATTTTTTTCTGCTGATATACCGTATGCAAGTGCAGCGGCTGTCGGTTCATTTAAAACTCGTAAAACATTAAGTCCAGCAATTTCTCCAGCATGTTTCGTTGCTGTTCTACGGGCATCATCAAAATAAGCTGGAACAGTTATTACAACATCCTCTACTTTGTCACCAAGTGCATTTTCTGCTCCTTCTTTTAATCTTTTTAAAATGATTGCAGAAATTTCTTCTGCTGTATAAACAGTATCACTAGGAGAATCAAACTTCCAATTTGGATTTCCCATTTGTCTTTTGACATACTGTACAACTGCTTCAGGACTACTTGCTGCCAAATTTTTAGCTTGAATACCAACAAGTGGTTCATCTTTCCCATCAAAATCCTGAAAGAATACAACAGATGGAGTTAAATTTTCACCATCTTGATTCAATAAAATTTGTGGTTGTCCAGTCTCTGATAATACAGATACTGCCGAATAAGTCGTTCCTAAATCAATTCCAATTGCTTTACTCATATTTCACTCCTAATCATTATTTGATTTAAACTGTGTTAGTACCTCTGTTAAAAACTCACAGTATTGTAATTCTGCATCAATCTTGCTCTGATTTTTCCCTAAAGTTCTAAGACCGCTAACTGTTAAGTTACTAAGTTGAGCTCCTAATTTCTGACCCAATGACAAGTCCGATTCTCTAATTGCTTCTCTGAATCTTTTATTATCTTCTGATATATAGTATTTTTTTAATTGTTTACTCTCACCTAAAGTATCTATAGTCAGAAGTTGTACTGATCCTTGGTTTTTTAAACGAAAACAAAACTTTACATAGTCTTTCTGATGATCTGGGTGCGAAATAACTAGACATTCTTCAATCTCTTTATTGAACAAACCGCCGAGTTTTATTTGTTCTTCGTCAATTTGACAAGGAAGATCAAACTCTTTTGCTTTCTCAACAATTTTCGTCTTGCAATATTCTAAATCCAATCTTGGATTGTTCTCATCGGAATAATATCTCCACTCATCTATATAACTTTTCAATTCTTTGTATTTAATCATCAACAATCTCCTTTTAAATCTTATTGTTTACGGTTACAGTATAGCATGTGATTTACCTTATTTGCGAAAAGCGTATTTATATTTACCTTTATTGAACAATTACCCCCCCCCCCCGAAAAAGCGTAACTATAATTACTTTTTTCTTAAAAATACCTTAAAAACTGGTAGAATTATGATAGAATGGAAAAAAGGACTTGAGGAGATTTAGGATGCAAGATGAAAGTGTGTATGGATTAGTCTATAAGGCCATCCGTGAGGAGAGAGGGTTTACTCAGAAGGAAGCTGCTGGAACTACAGTGACTCCTCACTTTTTACGTCAGTTTGAGCAAGGGAAATCTCGGATAACCATTCAAAAATTTGAAGAGATTCTTTCTAATATTGGAATTGATAAAGAGACCTTTGATAGTCTCAAAGCGCAGATGTTCCCAACTGAATTTCATAAATTACAGGCTCAGGTTGCTGATTTGGCCTATAAGCGTGAATTTAAAAAGATCCTTAGCTTGATTAATCAGCCTCTGGAAAATCCTGGAATCGCTGAACACTATGTGATCGCCAATCGTGTAGTCAATAAATTTGCTATCGCAAACATCATCGGCGATTCTTTTCTGACTCCAAAAGATTATCAAGAACTAGAATATATCAAGAACTATCTTAGTGAACTGGACAACTGGAATAAAATTGAGGTCAATATCTTTTCATCTATCCTGCCTCACTTTTCAATCGAATTTTTAGATTACAGGCTCTACCACCTATTAGATACTCTAAAAAAACAGACTGAATACCATTCAATCCGTACTGCTGACTACTATATTGCCTGCTTAAGAACTGCTATCAAGCATTACTCTGTCAATGGCTACTATGATAAGGCTGAGAATTTAGCGGTGAAGACTCTGGAAGTGATTAATACTTTCCCTCTACTGAGTACCAAGATGACAGAGATGATTAATCTTTCCATGGAACGGGCTAATAATTTTCTCAGACAGGATGACGTCAGAGGACTAGAACTTGCTAAGCATATCTTTGCCAGTCTTGATAACTTTGAAAAGGTCTATCCAAATCAACTTCTGACTCGAATGAGAGAGGATTTCTTTGTTACTGTCACACAGCTCAATCACACTGGACAGCCTTTAGATATCTAGTCTAGAAATCAAAAAAAGCTTGAGGAATCTTGTATTTCCTCAGGCTTTTCTTATCCTTTAAAGGTCACAATAGTCGCACCACTGCCTCCAGCATTTTGTGGGGCATAGCCGAAACTCTTTACATGTTTGTTTCTTTGTAGGTATTTGGTGACTCCTTCACGGATGACACCTGTTCCAATACCATGGATGATGTCGACTTGGGCCATATTGTTAAGCAGGGCTTGGTCAATAAAGGCATCTAGCTCATTCATGGCTTCTTCATAGCGTTTACCTCGAAGATCCAGTCTGGCTTGCGGTCCTCTGCCAGAAGTTCGTTTCACAACATTGACCTGTTTCTTCTTGACTTGCTTTTCTTGCTGGGCTTGAACAAGGTCAAATTCTTTTTCCTCCAAGGTCATCTTAATCAGACCGACTTGGGCTTCCCAGCGGCCGTCCTTGAGTTGACTGGTCAAGGTACCACGCTGTCCATAACTGAGAACTACGATATCATCTCCCACCTTTGGAGCTCGTTTTTTCTTGGTCTTTTGAAGAACCTTATTTTTAGATAAATCTACTTTTTCAGGAGCCAATTTTTTCAACTTGGCCTTGGCTTCAATGATTTCATGAGGTTTGAGCTGGGACTTACTATGGAGATTTTTGAGAATCTGGTCACTTTCACTGAGAGCCATGTCCACAATCTCAGCAGCCTGTTCACGCGCCTTATTAAGCTCCGTTTCCTTTTCACGATTGAGCTCGTTATAGAGTTTTTTGAGCGCTCGGTTCATCTTGAGATTTTCTTGCTCCACCTCACGGATATTGTCCAAGCGTTTGCGACTTTCCATCGTCTGCTCTTCCAGTTGCTCAATGATGCGATTGACATCATTATCCTGATCGACCTGCTGGCTGGCATCCCCTACGATAACTTCAGATAGGCCTAGACGTTTAGCAATTTCAAAGGCATTACTTCGGCCAGGCACCCCCTGCATAAAGCGATAAGTCGGGCGAAGAGTCGCAGTATCAAACTCCATGCTGGCATTTTGCACAAAGGCTGTCTCAATACCATAGGCCTTGAGTTCGGGATAGTGGGTGGTCGCCATGGTCTTGACTTGACGCAGGCGAAGGTCTTCCAGAATAGCCATAGCAAGGGCGGCTCCTTCTTGAGGGTCTGTACCAGCCCCCAACTCATCCAAGAGTAGGAGTGAATGCTGGTTGACCTTGCCAAGAATATCCACGATGTTGGTCATGTGGCTAGAGAAGGTAGACAAGCTCTGCTCAATAGACTGCTCATCGCCAATATCAGCAAAGATTTCCTCAAAAATACCCACACGGCTTCCCTTATCTGCCAAAATCGGTAAGCCTGACTGGGCCATAACCTGCGTCAAGCCCAGAGTTTTAAGCATGATGGTCTTACCACCAGTGTTGGGACCTGTAATGACAATAGCTGTTAAATCCTGGCCAAAATGGACATCATTTGCGACGGCATTTTTGACCAAAGGATGGCAGACATGGAGCAATTGAATTTCCTGATTTTCTGACAGCTGAGGCACGACCGCTTGTCTTTCTTGGATAAAACGAACCTTGGCACGAATCAAGTCTAGATGACCGATAATCCAAGCGTCATTAGCGATCTCAGCCGCATGAGGGCGGACACGCTCAGAAATTTCTTGGAGAATTCGAAGCATTTCATAGCGCTCATCTGCTCGCAGACTAGCGATTTCTTCGCTCAGTTTGACCACCTCACGGGGTTCGATATAGACGGTGTTTCCGCTGGCAGAGATGTCATGAATAACACCTGCAATCTTATTGCGGTAGGTATTTTTGACTGGTAAAACCTGACGGCCATTTCTGCTGGCAACAATTCCTTCCGTCAACATCTGAGCTTTTTGCTTGAGCAAGTCCTGCAAGACATCGCGTACCTGACTCTCGCTATCATGGATTTTTCGACGGATGCGCGCCAATTCTTCACTGGCAAAATTTTCAATGAAACCTGCATCATTAAAGGCCTGAAGATTTCCTTGTAATTGAGGGAAATCATGTAATTTCTCAAACCAAAGAGCTAACTCTTCCAAGCTGACATTTTCCAGATTGGCGTAAAAGCTTTGTAGTTCTCGGCTGGAAAGAAGCACGCGCTTCAAGAGGAGGAACTCCTCAATATTGAGGTCTGCGCCCATCTCTAACCGCTTGCAGACTCCTGCAATTTCCTTGGTTGCGAGAATGGTAAAATGCGGTTGCTCGACAAAAAGAGCCTGCATTTCCTTCATTTCAGCAAAAGCCTGTTTGATTTTATCCGCTTTGGCAGTCGGAGCCAGCTGTCTCAATTGCTCCAAGCCCTGCTCGGTCAACAAATGGGGCTCAAACAAGGCCTTGACCTTATTGAGCTCTAATGTTTCTAATATTTTCTTGTTCATAGTTATTTCCTTGTCTTTGAATGTCTATACTCTTCGAAAATCTCTTCAAACCACGTCAGCGTCGCCTTACCGTATATATGTTACTGACTTCGTCAGTTCTATCTACAACCTCAAAGCAGTGCTTTGAGCAACCTGCGGCTAGCTTCCTAGTTTGCTCTTTGATTTTCATTGAGTAT
>CAKQBM010000047.1 GCA_934216185.1 uncultured Streptococcus sp.
CATTGCTAGTAACCTCATACTTTCAGTTCTATCTATTATACTAGATTTTTACGATTTTATCAAAAGAAGGCTCCTCTGTCGGGATAGATTTTCCATAGGGTAACTTCTGTAGAAGACTCTAAAAGAAAATTTCTGCAGACAGATAGAAAAAGCCTTCAAAATCGGCTCTTAGCCAACTTTGAAGACCTGATGCATCAGAATGCTTATAATTTAAAGGTTGCTACACCGAGGATAGAACGATTTAAGTTTCGAAGAATTTGAAGACTTTGCTCAAATTTCTTATAACGAGTTACTCCGTATTCTTCAACAAGAAGGACTGTATCTCTTTCCAAAAGAGATGATACATCTTGTAAATCTACAAAATGCATTCCTTTTAAAGCCTCTTGACTCTGTTTCAATTTATCTAGGATAGCTTTATTTGAGCTAACGATGGTCAATCCCTGTCCAGCATTTTTGTATGACAAGACATCTGCTAGGTTAGCAATTGTTGTAATCTCTGTTACAAAATCAATTTGATACTGAGAAAAATCACCTGCTCTATTGATTGTTGGATTAAAGAGATAAACTAACACATTTCCCATCACAACCAAAATCACACAAACCACTCCAATAACAGCTAAACGAAGAATCAGATTTTTCACATTTAAACCAAGCGCTGTTTCACCATTTGCGTTCAATTCTTTAGAGTTGATGGTTTCCAGTTTTTCAATTTTCACATTTGCATAGGTATGTTTAAATTTCTCAATCAACCCATCAATTTTTCTCTCTAACAAGTCATTGGCATCTTTACTTGGTGTCAAAATTTTCACACCAACCCCTGCATCGTCAATCATATAGTAGACGGTCAATTTTTTCCACCAATAGTCATTTGTTGAATTTTTCAAGGTTGTTTCTGTCGTATCCAATTCACTGGCAATTTTTTTCAACTCACTGGGCTCTACATCATTGAAAAGATAAGCTCCATTCAAATTCCCTTCAATTAATTTTCCGTAGAAATCACTATAGCCTCCAATTTGATGATTCAAAATCGTTTTAGCTGAATCTTCTGGAGGAGTGATTTTATAGCTAAGATAAGTTGAATAACTTGTTGTGTCTTTGACAGTATTTTTATTCTTAACTGCTTTAATTGTAAATGGTACAGCAATGAGAGCAAATAAAGCAATGAGAGCTAAAATATTTACTTTTCGTTTTTTATAAAGATTTGCAAACAAATCAGCTACTGAATAATGTTCAAACATGATTTTTTTCTCCTTTGTTGAGTAGATACTGGTTCTCTTTTGTAAGCATTTTTGCTACAAATATAATCACAAGAACAATTCCCCAGAATTGCATTGTAAATAGATTGAAGAAACTTTCTGAAAAGCTACTTCTTGGCATAAAGAATAAATTATTCAAGATGAGTAGGGACAAGGCAAATAAGATTGTTCTAGAGCGATAGGCTACTTGCAACATGGCTATGAATAACATACCTAGCAAGAGACTAAGTAGAAAGACTCCTATCATACCATAGTCTGTATACAACTCCATAATATAGCTACTTCCGATACCATGTCCTTTCAAATATTCCTTGTTCAAAACAAGATAGGATAGATTGTGGGCATAACTATTACTATCAATAGCTAGCTCCACACTATTGGTTGTATGTTCAAAGGCCTTTCCTCCGAAAATAGCCCCCAAGCTTCCCCTTGCAAAATAATCAAGAACAGGACCAAAAGTAAAATTACGGAAATCTCTGTAAGGTAGGCTACTGTTAAATAGAAAACCTCGAGCCAGAACGCCAAAACTGGTTCCTTGTTTATAGATAAAGTCAAGCAAGATATCCCAGAAACCTGTATGGGAAACCTGGACATTATCCCGTACATAATTGAGCACTCCCATCGCTAACATGAGAATAGGAGAACCTACAAAAATCGCTAACTTTTCTTTAAAACCAATCCATTTTCCTTTTTCAGTTTGCTCCCGCATAAAGTAATAAACAAAAGCAAATAAAATACTTAAAATAAAGGGATTTCGTGTTCCAATTGCCAAATGAATGGTATTGGCTGCAATGAAGGATACTAACACTGCTGTTGCCTGCAATTTCTTTGGCTTGGTGGCCAGATACATACACATTGCGTAGACCGTAAAGGTTGATAAGATATAGGTAAAATAAGGAAGTTTACTTTCAAAATTTGCATAGTAGGCATAGTAGGAAGTCTGCAAGCGATACAGGAGTCTTTCAAATAATCTAATGAAATAGAAAGGATAGGTTAGAAGAAAAACTCCTAGTGATACAAAGCGTAACCGCTTGATATAAACCTCTTTTAGAGAATTTCCTATATTTGCTACTTTTATTTTCTTCCTAGCTATGAAGTAACGAGCCAGGATGCCTCCTGTCGTCAATCCCAGAATCGAAACCATGACGACTATAAAGGCAAAGCGATAGGCTATCGGATGATAGGTATCCAGAGCGCCATCCCTAAAATAATCAATGGTCGGTCTTGATACTAGAAAGATAAAAATAGTTAAAAAGAAAATAAAATGGATTAAGTAATACTTGATATCATTCCAACAAGCAATTAAGCTACTAACCAGTAAGAACAATAAAGTAGAAAGCAAGCTAACATTATTATTATTAAACAGATATACAATTCCACTTACTAGCGTCAAGGCATAACTGACTATGGTCAAACTAAATAATAATCGTTTTCCATCAATCACTTGCTCACCCCCGTTCTAATGTAATTTTTTAGATTTTTCAATATTTTTCAGTAATAAAAATCGGTATAAGGAAATATTTATGAATAGAGCCAAGGCACTAATTCTTCTCCCCTTACGGAAAATTGGATTCCTAGCAATAGCAAGGGCATGGCCTTTTAAAAAGCGATGAATCTGAGAATAGGCTTCAAATTGTTTATACCGATCATCTAGCAACATCTTATCCAGAATAAAGAAGTTAGCATAGGCCAATCTGAAAAAAGCGACCTCTTTCAAATCAGGATAGTTTTTCACAACTTCATTATAAAACTTTTGGTAGATATCAATATAGGCTAAATCCTTCTCTGCATAGGGTTTAGTCGTAATACTATCCCCTCTATGGAAATAGTAATAATAGGGTTTTGTATTAACCACGTACTTCTTAGCCAACTTGATTAAATCAAAATGATAATAGGCATCTTCGTAAATCAATCCCTTAGGAAAGGATAGGGCAGTTGCAATCTCTCTCTTGATTAGCTTATTGCAAATCGTTCCAGGAATTTTTTCACCTATGAGGTATTCCCTCAGAAATGTTTGGGAATCACAGACAAAATAGTCATCCTGATTGGCTGACTGTGGACTTTCATCATTAGCATAGACATTCATGACACCACAGCTCGAAACATCCGCATCTTCTTGAATTAATTGCTCATATAAACTCTGAATCATTTCTGGATGGATATAATCATCTGAGTCAATAAAAATCAGATAATCCCCATGTGCCTGCTTCATTCCATCATTTCGTGCTTGTGACAAGCCCTCATTCTTTTTATGAAGTACTGACACCCTGTCATCTTGTTCAGCGATTGAATCACACAAGCGACCACTCTCATCTGTTGCACCATCATCAACAAGAATGATTTCCAGATTTTGATAAGTCTGCTTCTGAATGGAAGCTATCGATTTTTCTAGGTACTGCTCCACATTATAGACTGGCACAATGACACTAATTAATGCAGTTTCCATGCTACTCCTCTAATAGTTTTTCTACTTGTTCGATTTGTTTGGCAATTGTGAATTGTTGAATGAATTGGCTAGCCTCATTGACATCGAAGTTTGAGGCAGAGGTCATATAGTTCGTAATTGCCTGAGCTGCCTCTTGATTGCTCTCAATGATTTGTCCAAATCGTCCTTCTTGGGATAATTCCTCAGCCCCTCCAACATCCGTAGAGACAAAAGGGATTCCAAGGCTCAAGGATTCCACATACACCCCAGGAAAACCTTCTTGTTTAGACATAGACAAGAGAACTTTCATCTGAGACAAATACTGGTATGGATTTTTTTGATAACCAAGGAAATGTACATAGTCCTCAAGTCCATACTCTTTGACTCGTTTTTTCAGTTCCTCTTCCATATCACCAGTACCGATAAAGTAAAGGTGGTAATTTTTTCCCTCTTGGTGCAATAACCGTATCACTTCCACCACACGGTCAGAACCCTTATTTTCCTCAATCCGTCCGATAGTACAGATACTTTGAGGAGCAATCTCGATATCGATCTTCTCTTGAGATTTTTCTAAAATAGTCTTAAAATCATATCCATTGTAGACCGTCTGTAATTTCGAAGCATAATCTGGATAGACTTCCTTGATAGAATGACTGGTCTTTTTAGAAATTCCTACAATGGTATCCGCAGCATCCAACTGGCGTCTATGTGATTCTCTTTTGGAGCTATCCTTAAGAAATTCTTCGATACTTCCATGAATCCAAGAGATTTTCTTGACTTCTTTTCTTTTAGAGAACAACAGTGGAGGATTCATAATAGTAAAAGAAACTTCAACATCATAGTCATCTCTTACAAGCAAGCGACGTGTCAATCTTGGAAAATAAATTCTCATTCTCCAAAAAAAAGCTCGTAGCCATCTGGCTTGGCGATAATCCTGAAGGGATTTTAAAATACGTACATGCTTGGGAACAAATTCATATCCCTTATCAAAGTGCTCCATTTCAAGAATATCAATATCATACTTTTCTGGATCCAGATTTGAAACAATGGTAGATAGAATCTTCTCTGCTCCACCCCCGAGAGAAAAAGACCACATAAAAAATAAAATTTTTTTCTTAGCCACCATATTCTCCCTTGTATTCTGTATAAGACTTATCCATATCAGCGATGACAGCATCATGATGTGGTAGCTGCTTGTCTGCTGGTGGAGGTGTCATGTAGTCTCCAAAAGCAGTGCTGAGATAGGCATCATAGCCGACTGGAACGGGCATCTCTGTCTCTTCAAATGGCAAGAAGAGATTATCCTCAAAAGATGCGATTGGGTACTTGTTTCTCATGTAACCAGGACCCGAGCATAATTCTGTGATTCCATCGCTCTCAGCTAGACTGTACTTGGTCATTTCTTTTTCAGCTTTTTTCCAAATGCGATAACGGAGAGATTTGGGAGTCACACCCAGTAAAATACGGCTTCCCCATTTCATAAGTGCACCATGCTTTTCTGGAATAGTTTGGGCACAAAAAAGAGAATAAATCAGGGCCCAGCGAACCTGTTTTTTCCGCTCAGCTGGATTTGTAGGATAATAATCCAGAGGCAAGACATCCAAGGCCAGACCATGTGGCAAATCCAAATCCTGCTGATAAGGCTTGATACAGGTGGTTTCCTTGTCACGAATGGTAATAAAAAGATTACGATCAACAAAATCCTTGTTACTCTTTGACAAGAAATAACGCTCATCTGCATAACGAGGCCATAATTCTGCTAATTTCTCATAATCCTTACGAGGCATAAAAAAGTCTAGGTCGTCATCCCAAGGAATGAACCCCTTGTTTCGAAGGGCACCAATAGCACCTCCCCCACAGAGGTAACAAAGCAAATCATGTTCTTTACAAAAAGCCACAAAATATTCAGCCATCTCCAGACTACGAGCCTGAATTGCTTTTAAATCAGTCATATTATTCATTATTCTTTCTATCGTATCGTTTCATTATACCACAAATTAGGACTGAAAATCTATTGCAGACTGTAAAAAATCAAAGTCTGACTGCTAGATAAATAGCCTTCAAACTTTGATTCTTCTGTCTTATCTTATCTCAAACCCATCTGAGACAATTTATTCTGATATTTGTTTTGATCGACAAGCAAGCCCAAGCCTCCATAAACATCATAGGTATCTACCCAGTCACCCAGTTCTGGAATCGTCAATTTTTCAATACCATTTTGAGCTCCGTCTAGGAAAGACAAGCCATTTGTTAACAGGAAGGTATAAGGAACATTCGTTGAGGTCATTGCGAATACCTTGCCAAGTGCCTCTGAGCCTGTAAAGAGCTTGGTTGGATCTTTGATTTGCTGAAGAACTGCTGTCAGTACTTGTTGCTGTCTTTTGGTACGGCCGTAATCCGCCTCATCATCATCACGGAAACGAGCATAATTAAGCAAGGTCGAACCATTCATCTGCTGTTTTCCGACTTTGATGGTTTGAGTTGGAGACTCAGTCTCAGTCGCATGTAAATCATCGCCGACTGTAGCTTCTGTTAGTGGACGTCCATTCAATGTTGAAAATTGAGCATCAATCGTCACCCCATCAGGGAAAAGTGTGTCAATTGCTGTGGCAAAGGCCTGAAAATCGACCAAGGCATAGTACTTAATGTCCAAATCAAAATTATCTTTCAAAACTTGACGAACCATTTCTGCCCCTTTTTGCCCCTCTTGTTCTCCTAACTCATAGGCTACGTTTAACTTGTTATCCGTCTGTTTTCTACCGTTAATGACTTGGCTGTAACCGTCTATATAAACCAAATTGTCACGCATGAAGCTGACCAGCTTCATTTTCTTATCTGAGCCCCCGACATTTAATACCATAATAGAGTCCGTCCGCGTCTCAGCACTATTTTGACCGATTCGCCCATCAGTACCCATGATCAAAATATTAACTCCATCTCTGGTATCTTGACCATTAAAAACTTCTACTTGAGCTGCCCTGGCATCCGCAGTTTTCTTTGCGCTAGCATCTTGGTAACCACGCAAAAACATGAATACCATGGCTAAAGCCACACAGACCAGAAGTGAAAAAATTACCATAAAAATGCGTTTAAGACGGAGCTTCCGTCTTTTCTTTTTGGGAGGGGAAGAGAGTGCTTGTGATTTGGATTGTGAGCGACTCCGGTTCGCATAGTTTGGTAAGTCAACCTGCTCTTCTCTTTCTGGTCCCAAGCTGGAACTACTATTTACTCTAGCAAGAGTTAGCTTTTCTTGCAAATAGGCAAACTCATTTTTTTCTCTCTCATTGAGATAGTGAATATTTTTTAGCAAATAATCATAACGTAATTTTTCATGATGACTGAGAGGATTTTCTTTACTCATCTTCTCTCCTTTCCATGGTCTGATATTGGATAAATAGGATAAGCACCCAGAATTTTATACTGGATTCCAATCGCTTCTAGTTCTTTTTGGGCAAAGTGGACCAGGTCCTTATCAGTATAGTCTACATCGATAATGAAAAAGTATTCACCCAGTGCTGTCTTGAGTGGCCGACTTTCAATTTTTGTCAGGTCAATTCCTCTCCAAGCGAAGGTCGAAAGAGCCTTGTAGAGGGCACCGGGAAGGTTGTCAGGTAAGGTCAAGGCTAAACTCATTTTTTCAGTTTGTGCTTTCAATGGAATACTAGGCTTTTCAGCTCCCAAAACCCAGAAACGTGTGAAATTGGCTTCCATTTCCTGAATATCCTCAGCAATCAGTTCCAAGCCATATTCTTCTGCAGAACTTCTAGGCGCAATTGCCGCAAAAGGCTGGTCTGGATGTTCGGAAATAAAACGAGCTGCATAAGCTGTACTAGCAGTCACCTCGATTTGAGCCTCTGGATACTGTTCATCAATGAATTTCTTTCCTTGAGCCAAAGCCTGTGGGTGCGAAAAAATCTTTTCAATCTTAGTATGGCCTGGAACCACCATCAACTGCTGATGAATAGGCTGAACAATTTCTGCCACTGCTTGAATGCGAGCCTGATGAAAAAGGTAGTCCAAGGTTTCATGAACACTACCCTCGATAGAATTTTCAACAGGCACCACAGAATAGTCCACCAAGCCTTGCTCATAGGCTTTGATAACATCTGTAATGTTGGCAAAGGCCTGCAATTCCTCATGAGGAAAAGCTGTCTGCACAACGTGGTGTGAAAATGATCCCTTAGGACCTAGATAAGCAATTTTCATCTCAGTTCCTCTATAATTTCCTCTGGGCTTAGATTGGTCACATCCAAAACCCGACTAGCCACTTCCTCATACCAAGCCTGTCTTTCTTGGAAAATAGCTGCAAGTTCTTCCTTGCTATTATTTAGAAAAAGCGGACGCTGATTGCCCTTATCAGCTGCTATGCGTTGGTATAGGGTGTCAAAATCTGATTTCAGGTATATGTTATCAGAATTGGTCTTGAGTAAGTCACGATTTCGCTGAGAAACGACCACTCCTCCACCAGTTGACACAACTTGGTCTCTTTGTAGTAAATCAGCTAGGACTTCTGATTCTATCTGACGAAAGGCTTCTTCTCCCTTTTCAGCGAAAAAATTCGTAATGGACATGCCTAAACGCTTCTCTATCAGAGCATCCATATCAAGGTAATTAGGGTCCAAGCCTCTTGCAATAGTCGATTTGCCAGCCCCCATAAAGCCTAATAACACCTTAGCCATGAATCAAGCTCTCCAAATCATCAAAGAAGCTAGGGTAGCTGGTATTGATGGCTTCTGCACGATCAAGCTCCACTTCTCCATCTGCAACCAAGAGGGCTGCGATGGCTGTCATCATACCGATACGGTGGTCTCCAAACGTATTGACTCTAGCACCGTGAAGGGCTGACTTCCCTTTGATAATCATTCCATCTGCTGTAGGTGTGATATCCGCACCCATGCTAGTTAAAGCATCTGCCACAACCTGAATGCGGTCTGTTTCCTTAACCTTAAGTTCCTCAGCATCCTTGATAACTGTTACACCTTGGGCTTGGGTCGCAAGTAGGGCGATAATTGGCAATTCATCAATCAAACGTGGAATCAAGGCACCACCAATCTCTGTTCCTTTCAAGTCAGAAGACTCAACAGTCAAGGTAGCAGATTTAGCGACTGGATCGATTTCAGTTATTTCTAGTTTTCCACCCATGGCACGAATGACATCAATAATACCGGTACGCGTTTCGTTGATTCCCACATTCTGTAGCACTACACGAGAATTCGGAACAATCAAACCTGCGACCAACCAAAAGGCTGCACTGGAAATATCTCCTGGAACAACTACCTTTTGTCCTGTCAATTTTTGTGGCCCTTGGACTGTGATTTTCTTGCCGTCTACACTTAAATGGCCACCAAACTGTTGCAACATATCTTCAGTATGATTACGGGTGCACTCTTTTTCGATAATAACAGACTTCCCCTGAGCCTGTAAGGCCGCAAACATCAAGGCTGACTTAACCTGGGCAGATGCAATTGGCAACTCATACTGAATAGGGGTTAGGTTTTTCGTCCCTTTTAAGTGAAGGGGAGGCAGGTCTCGTTCAGTTTGCCCTGAAATGCTAACGCCCATTTTTTTCAGTGGAAGGGTCACACGGTCCATAGGACGTTTGGAAAGACTGTCATCGCCAAACATCTCTACTTCAAAATCTGTACCAGCAAGAACACCTGAAATCAGGCGAATCGAGGTTCCAGAATTTCCCATATCAAGGGCATTTTGCGGAGCTTTTAGGCCGTCCATACCGACACCTTGAATGGTAATAACCTCATCTTTATCCTCAATCTCAACACCAAGGTCACGAAAGACTTGCATGGTCGAAAGGACGTCTTCGCCACGTAATATATCATAAACCTTGGTCTCACCCTCAGCCAAACTTCCAAAGATAATGGAACGGTGGCTGATCGACTTGTCACCTGGAACGCGGATACTGCCATGTAAGTGGCGAATGTTTGTTTTTAGTTTCATACTGGACCTCATACTTGCAATACTTTTACCTATTTTATCATAAAAAGTCAGAAATTCCTTAAAATTTCTGACTTTATGATAGTTATTTTCTTATTTTAGCAATTCTGAAACTGGTTCGAAAACAATTTTTTCAATGTCAGAAAGGTAAATGGCCAATTGTTGTTGCTTGGTAAAGAATTCTGATAAGAGGTTATTCCCTTGAATCTGTTTACCAAAGCCTTCCATTTTCGCTTGAAAGGAAGCGTCTGGCATTTGACCTGTCTGTGCTAGTCTTTGAATTTCCTCTTGGAAAGCAACATATTCTGTAAAGATTTTGCTTGCCTCAGCATCTGCTGCAATCGCATCTTTAGCTGCTTTGACAGCCTTGTATTCTGGTAATTCGCGTAGACCGCGACTGAGTTCGTTTGCACTATCGTAAATATTTGACATGATTTTCTCCTTATTTGATGACGACTGTGTAGTCGGTATTTTCTGTTATGAGGTGCTCCGCTCTTTCCAAGTCTTGAGCGTTTTTAAATGAAATTTGTAGGATCCCGTGAATATCTTCACGGTTTTCCTCGTTGATATGGATATTAACCAAGGAAGTTCCACGTAGCAATTCCAAAATCCGCAGGATGACGTCTTCTTCATCGGGAACATCAACATAGAGGTCATAAGAGCTATCTACTCCTCCGCGTTTATGAATTTCCATAGCCTGACGTTGCGCACGCGCTTGGTTGAAAAAGTTCCAGATTTGCTCTTCATCTCCCTTGCTGATAGCCTGCCCAATCGCTTCTAAACGTTCCTTAAAATCCGCAATTCTCTCTATAATAGTCTCACGATTGGACAAGAGAATGGAGGTCCACATACCTGGTTCGCTTTCCGCAATTCGAGTCATATCTCGAAAACCACCGGCCGCAAAGCGCCTTGCCATCTCATGTTTTTGAGCATAGACCGCGGTCTGCTCCATGAGACTAGAAGCCAGAATATGAGGAAAATGGCTAATCTGAGAAGTGACACGATCATGCTCCTTGGCATCAATCTCGATAAAGCGAGCATGAAGACCTGAAAGTAAATCCCTCATTTCCGCAAGCGTGTCAGGACTTGTCAGACTAGACGGTGTAAAGATATAATAAGCATTTTCAAAAAGATTGACATCCGCAGAAGCAGCCCCTGTCTTGTGACTACCAGCCATGGGATGAGCCCCGACAAAGCGAACAGGTTTGCCAGCCAAATATTGCTCCGCCGCATCCACAATGGCTGACTTGGTCGAACCAGCATCTGAGATAATCACTCCTTCTTTCAAGTCCAAGTCGGCCAACTCCTTAATGAAAGCAATGGTTTGTTTGATTGGCAAGCTAAGAATAATGATATCCGCAAGAGGAGCAAAACTGGCAAAATCATCTGTTGCACGGTCAATCATGCCTTCTTTCAAGGCGATATCTCTCGAAGCTTGACTACGATTATAACCTAAAATTTCATAATCTGGATGATCGCGTTTGATACCGAGTGCCATAGAGGCTCCAATCAATCCAAGACCTGCGATATAGACTGTTTTTGCCATAGGAACTCCTTAATAGTTCTTTGTATAGTCTCGGTGTTGGGCTACCGCTTCTTTTAGTTCCTCGAGATTATCTGATGAGAATTTTTCGAGGATTTCTTGTGCCAGAACCGTTGCCACAACAGCTTCCATAACCACTCCTGCAGCTGGAAGAGCGGTCGGATCACTTCTCTCCACGGTTGCCTTATAAGGTTCGTGGGTTTCGATATCCACACTCATAAGTGGTTTGTAGAGAGTAGGAATGGGTTTCATGACACCACGAACAACAATGGGTTGCCCATTAGTCATACCACCTTCAAAGCCCCCTAGATTGTTGGTACGGCGGGTATAACCGTCTTCTTTAGACCAGAGAATTTCATCCATAACTTGGCTACCTTTACGATAACCAGCTTCAAATCCAAGGCCAAATTCCACCCCTTTAAAAGCATTGATAGAAACAACGGCTTGGGCCAATCGCGCATCCAATTTTCTGTCCCATTGGACATAGGAACCAAGTCCTACTGGAACACCTCCGACGACTGTCTCGACAACTCCACCGATGGTATCACCGTCACGTTTGATTTGGTCAATATAGTCCTTGATTTCCTGTTCTCTTTCTTGGTTGACAATGGAAACTTCTGACTTGGCAGCTCGCTCCTTAATCTCAGCCACTGTCAGATTTTCAGGTACATCGATTTCCTTGCCACCAAAAACAACGACATGGTTGGCAATCTCCATATCCAGTTCAGCCAAGAGGCGTTTAGCTACTGCTCCAACTGCTACTCGCATGGTTGTTTCACGAGCTGATGAACGTTCCAAAGAATTTCGCAAATCATCAAAACGGTACTTAATGCCCCCAACCAAATCGGCATGACCTGGACGTGGATGGGTGATTTTTCGTTTGCTTTTAAGGCGGTCTTCAATGTCCTCCGCAGACATGATGTCCATCCATTTTTGGTGGTCCTTATTAATGACATCCATGGTAATGGGAGCCCCTGTCGTCTTCCCGTGACGAACGCCAGAAGTAAAGACAACCTGGTCACTCTCAATCTTCATACGACCACCACGACCGTAGCCTCCCTGACGGCGTTTAAGATCCCCATTGATATCCTCAGCTGTCAAAGGTAGTCCAGCCGGAATTCCTTCAATGATAGCTGTCAGACGAGGGCCGTGTGATTCTCCTGCAGTTAAATATCTCATACTTAAC
>CAKQBM010000048.1 GCA_934216185.1 uncultured Streptococcus sp.
CTCCTACTTTTGATGCAAACGTTTGCATACCTTATGTAATTATTATAGCATCTTTTACTGATTTGTAAAGCGCTTTCCTTAACTTTTTTTGATTTTTTTAAAAAAAGTTAAAACCCCAGTAAAACCGGGGCTTTTGATACGTATTAAGCCATCAAAACCATGAGAATAGGAATCACCACCATGGTTGCAAGTGTTGTCTCCGTCACCATGACTGCAGCGTAATCACTATCTGCTCCGTAGAGTTTGGCAACCACAGGGGCATTGGTCATAACAGGCATAGCAGACTGGATGATAAAGACTTGCTTCATCAAAGTTGGTAAGGGTGACCAATAAACGATAACAGCCATCAAAAGCGGGGCAACCACAAAGCGTCCCAGCAAAATCAGTAACTGGTCCTTTTTAAGAACCAACTGCTTGACACCTGCATTGGATACTGACAAACCGATGAAAATCATAGATAAAGGAGTCGTTAAACTACCTAAATACTGCAAGTCACTGGCTAAAAAGCTTGGTAATTTAATATGGAGGATAACAATAATAAGGCCTAACATGAAGCCCATTAGAGGGGGGGAGAAGATTTTTTTCAGACTTGTTCTTAAATCAAATTCAGCATCTCCTTCCCCATCACGTTGGATGAGGTAGGTCCCCAAGGTCCAGAAAAAGGTCGTATTGCACATATAATAGATAAGAACATAGGGGATACTAGCATCGCCAAAGAGGGCTTGATTGATAGGGAGCCCCACAAAAATGGTATTCGAATTAAAAAACATGGAAATAAAGAGACCACGACGCTCCTTTTTCACTGCAAAAATTCTAGCCACCGCTGTCGCAATCCCGAGTAAAATCACCATAGAAAGTGTAGGAAAACGCAATTCCGGCAACATTTTAAGTAGGTCTGCTGCTGTGAAACGCTGTGTAATCGTATAGAGCATGTAACAAGGCAGGGCAATTTGAGTGACTAGCTTAGCTATAAGCCCACGTGACTTGTCGTCAAACCAGCCTTTTTCACCCATTACAAATCCCACTAAAATCATTCCTAGAATGACCATAATACCAGAAATACTGGTCCAAAAAACGGCCACAAAATACCCTCTCTTCCTTTTTCTACTGATAGGAACAGTTTAAGTATAACATAAAGAAAGCTGAATTTTGGAAATGCAGTAACCATCACAATTCATACTACAAAAAAGTCCCATATGACTTATAATGAAAAGCGACCAAACCCTCATTAGAAAGAATCATATGGAACAGCTTCATTTTATCACAAAACTACTCAACCTAAAAGACCCTAACATCACTATTCTTGATGAGGTCAATCAAGAAATCCTAGCTGAGCTAGATTATCCAGCCCCTCTCTGTCCCTTCTGCTCTGGACAAATGGCCAAGTGTGACTTCCAAAAAGCCTCTAAAATTCCTTATTTGGAGGTTGCTGGCTATAAAGTACTCATTCGTCTGAAAAAACGCCGTTTCAGATGCAAAGACTGTTGGAAAGCGAGGGGCGCTGAGACACCTCTTGTAAAGAAAAACCATCAAATATCCGAGGTTATTAACCAAAAAATCTCTCTGACTGCTATTGCGGAACAACTGTCTGTCTCAACCTCGACTGTCATCCGAAACCATTTCCTTCACTACACCAGAGAGGTCAGAGGACAAGTCAAGGTCATTACCATGGACATGGTCTCCCCTTACTATCATCTGGCGCAATCACTTTTTCCCAATGCCAAGATCGTACTAGATTGATTCCACATTGTCCAACATTTGGGGCGGGCTATGAATCTGGCGCATATCCAAATCATGAATCAGATGGAGCACAAATCTCATGAGTATTGTGCCATCAAGCGTTATTGGAAACTGATTCAACAAGATAGTCGTCAACTGAATGATAAACGTTTTTATCGTCCAACTTTCCGTATGCATCTAACCAATAAAGAGATTGTTCAAAAACTAATCAGAGGAACTTAAAAAACACTACGAGATTTACCAACTCTTACTCTTTTATTTCCAAGAGAAACACGCAGACCACTTCTTCGGATTGATACAAGAGACCTATCCTTCTGTTCATCCGCTTTTTCAAACGGTCTTTAGGACATTTCTTAGACACAAGCAATACATCGAAAATGCACTAGAAACGGACTATTCAAACGCAAAACTGGAGGCTACTAATAAGTTGATCAAAGAGCCACAAAAACACCAAGCATCTTTGTACTCAGTGTTTTATACGAAATATAGAGAATAGAGCAGTACAGTCTTTTTGCTAAACAAGAATAATATATAATACCAATATATTTAATCCCCCTAGTCTATCAGCCAAAAATTAAATAAATCTAGTTATATTCCTTAAGTCTTAATCTATCAATGTTTAAAATTACCGTTATAGATACAGACCATATTAAAATGATAGCACTATTGATATCATAACTATCTGTGTCCATTCCTAGATTTGGTAAGCAAACTTTATCTGTTACCCTAGATTTAACTACATTATTTATTGTAAATTGAGTCTTTAACAAAGATTTAGCATTCCCTGCCTTATTGCTACCATTATCTCCTAGATATCCATTTTGATAGCCATTAGTACTTGTTTGAAAAACGTGAACATATGTTCTAATCTCATTGCGAATTAGATTAGACATTAACAATACATTTAATCCATCTATCTCAGTTGCCAATGGTAGAATCTGTGATATAGTTAAACTAGACTTTTTATGTAGATTATATTTATCAATATATGCCGCTAACATACCTGTCACTTTTGCAGCAGCTAAAGAATTTCCATAAAGAAATTGATAATCAGACTTACCTGCAGTTATAATCCAATCACTTAGAGGATATCCACTTAGTAGAAACTCACTATATTCCATTGAAGTAAAATGAGTTGTAGTCCCAGCAGGAGAATAAATAATATTACGACTAAAATTTGAAAAATCTGAACGTTTTCCGTTAATATCAATACCACCAACATTAATAACTGTTGGGATCGAAGAGAATACATCAACAACTGATCCTAAAATTTTAACATTGTTACCTTTTATAAAAAAATCCAATAATTCATTACTATCATCTAAATCTAATGAATCATTTCCTACTGCAGCCACTACAGTAACACCTTTTTCAAATGCATATCTAAGGGCATCCTCATACAAATGATATTCATCATAATCATTTCCACCCTCATCGTACTCCCCAGAAAGCATCAAATATTTACCTAAACTCAAATTTATTATATCATTACCATCATCAACTGCATCTCTAATTGCTTGAATTATCCATTCAGTTTTTGCTGGTCTGGTATCAAATACCCTATAAATATTAATCTGAGCAAAAGGATATATTCCTTGTAAATCCTTATTTCCTATTATTTGTGAAACAACTGCTGTCCCATGGCCGATTTTATCAGTAATATCTGATTCTACCTCTTTAGTATTGTCATATTGAGGTACATAATTTTTCATTATCGAAAAGTTATTTCTATCAAAATCAAACTCATCCACATTCACTCCTGAATCAATAACTGCGATTTGGACTTTATTTTCTCCCGGAGACAGGTAGGAATATGCATTTCCAGAATCAGTGACCATTTGAATATCCCACTGCATATCCCATAATGTGGGTGCACTATGATTAGTTGAGGTAAGAGTCTGGTCTTCACGTTCACTTAATATGGGTACACTATGATTAGTTGAGGTAAGAGCCTGGTCTTCACGTTCACTTAATGTGGGTACACTATGATTAGTTGAGGTAAGAGCCTGGTCTTCACGAGCATTATAATCAAAGTTGTCAGAAAGACCACCAAAATTTTCTCTGCTACTTTCTAAATCCAACCTCTCCACATTAGATGATTGAGATTTTTCAACCTCTTCATAACCTATAGAACCCGTCACTGGTTCTTCAGCAAAAACATTTTTTATCCCCAGATTACTCCCTATAAACAACAGACATATCCAAAAGAAATATTTTTTCATTTATTAGCCTCATGAATTCCAAAAAACAAAGCACAAAAATTTAATATTTGAATTGAGAATACAAGAAGACAGAAAACTGTTTTTAAGTTTCCTTCAGGTAGGAAAAACCATACCGCAAGATAAGCAAATAGTAACACAGTGGAATCGAATTGACCAATTAATTGTAACGATTTTTTCATAAGTAACTCCTTAAGTACATAGCCTAACGCAAATCTATCAAAATTGTGCATTTCCTAGTTGCGCAATAATGAGATATTCGTTTCATTTTTTGAATTTCTTCAGATACCATTCTTACAAATTATTCTACTCTTTTTTTTTCCTTTGAGCAATGTACAATTTATAATAAGAACCCCTTTTTTTCATTAACTCATTATGTGTCCCAGACTCTATAATTTTACCGTCTTCAAGGAAATAAATTATATTTGAATTTTTTATTGTAGATAGTCTATGAGCTACTAAAATTTGAGTAGAAAATATCTCATCCAATTTCATTGAGATTTTGTTCTCAGTGATAAAATCTAAGGATGAGGTACCTTCGTCACTTATTAATATATCTCCTTGATATAACATAGCTATAGCGATTGCAATCCTTTGCTTCTGTCCACCAGAAATATTCTTTGAAATAGCTGACACTTTAGTATTTAAGCCAAGTGGAAAAGATTCAATATCCTGTTCGAGTTGAGCGTTCTTCAAAGACTGCAAAATTTGATCACTGTCGCAATCTCCATCTAATGTCAAATTAGAATAAATGGTATCGTCCATTAATTCTGCATCTTGTGGGATATAACTTATTTTACTTCTATAAGATAGGAGGTTTAGTAGATCTAATGCTTGACCATTTACTAAAACCTCTCCATCTATGGGTTCATACAATCTTGATAATAGCTTCAATACAGTACTTTTTCCTGAACCTGATTCACCAACAAATGCAATTTTTTCACCTCTATTTATTTCAAAATTAATATTTGATAAAACATTTTTAGCATTATCTGAGTATCTAAACGAAACATCTCTAAACTCAATTTTTTTTATATAATCAACTGAATCAGAATTCATATTCTGAACCTCAGATTTAGTACTATAGATATCATTAATTCTAGTGAGAATATTCCGTATTAATTCAAAGCTGGTAACATTTTGAAATAATGAGGTTTGTTTACCAATCAAAGTAGATGAAATAAAATATAATGTCACCTTTTCTCCAACAGTATTGTTATCTAAAAGACCAATATATATGCTAATATACAAAATAATTAATGGAGCCATCAAGCTCAAAAAATCTAATACTAAAGAGTTTAAAAAAGATAATCCTTCTCCTCTTTGAAAGTTAGATATAAAACTATTCAATTGTGTTTCAAACTTTTTTAAAATATTATTTTCTTTAGCTGTCGTTTTAAGATACTCAAGATTCTTAATTAATTCAATTTGAATTTGAAGTAAACTGCTCTGCTTATCCATAATTTTTTGATTTATTACTAGTATCTTTTTATTAATACTTGATATATACATATATGTCCCTATCGATAAGACAGTAATTATAACACCATAATTATAATTTAATATATATAAATATATAAGCAAAGCAAAACATGTACCTCCATCTAATACTAAATTGACAATACCATTTGAAATGAGCGATCTAATAGATGTTAATAGACTTACCCTATATAATATCTCACTCTCTCCTCTCGAATTGAAAAAAGTAAATGGTAGTGCTAGTATCTTACTAAATAAACTGAAATTTAAATGTTTGTCTAACTCCACTTCAAGTTTAATAAATATCAGATTTCTTATATATGAAGCAATTAAATAAACAATTGATATAGTGACTGCAATTTTTAAATATAAATGACTATCTCCCCCATTTAGATTATCAATAGTATTTTGAATCATAAATGTAACAGAAATAGTTGTTACATAGACAATAAGTGAAAAAAAAAGTAATTGTAATAACTTTAACTTGTTAATTTTTAGTGGTTCAAGAAAGTATTCCCACTGATTTTCTTTAATATTCTTACGAACAAAGTGGCTATCCAAGCTTGGAAGTAAAAAATAGGAAAATTTCTCTACCAAGCCCGTGATATCTAAACTATATTTACCAACAGCTGGATCGTAAACTCTATACTTTTTTCCAGATTTTCTTTGAATAACCGAAAAATGGTTTGATTCAACATCTAGCCCTATAACTGGGACACCATATTCTAACTGTCCATATTCTTGATTATTTATAACTTTTGATGAGATTCCTTCTCCTAAAAGTAATTTTATAATCTGTGTCACATTCATTCCATCCCGACCTAAATTGATCTTATCACGAAGATAACTTAATGAAATATTCGAATTATAATATGACATTAACATCACAATACATGATAGCCCACAATCAGTTTCATTGATTTGTCGACAATATTTTACTTTAGCCATAATAACCCTCACTCGTAAATTAAATAGTTAAATATAAAACATTACCAAAATCTGAAAAGACTGAATTTAATAAACAATATACCACCCCTGTTTCTCCTAACATTAATCCAGAAATGGCATTCTGGTAGAGTGGTACCTTTTGATTTAATTTAAATTGACCACTTTTCACTTGATTTATTAAGTTTGTTTGTATAGTAGCAGAAAATTTTGATAAGAGTGCTTTATTTCCTAAAAACTGTAGAGTTAACAAATTTCCAGCTATGCCATGGCATAGTGAACTACCATTGGAACACAGAAAATCATTGTCTAATATACCTTTGGGGAATTCATACAGTTTTTCTTTAGATAATCTACTTAATATTGGCAAAATACCCACTATTCCCCTGCACCAAGTAGTGGTTTCTTGCAGTTTCATAATTTCTGAATCAGAAATATTTTCTACTAAATTAACTATTGTTTGCTTATTATATTCGGTGGGAAATACGTTCTCTAATTCTAATAAAGCATATATTAATCCAAAAACACCATGTGCAATGCCTATGCCATCAATATTCAAATTTCCTTTAGATAATAAAATTTTAAATCTTTCACCAGCTACTTCTAAGACCTTTTTCAAAGATGGTACATAAAAATTCTTTTGAATATTACAAATAGCTACAATAAAACCCGATAACCCATCTATATAATCCAAATTTTCTGTCTTATCAATTATTGGAATGCTTTCATTCAACATTCGTTCTAACATTTCAAAATATCTATCATCTTTATAAGAATCGTATAAAACTGATAACATATAAATTATTGAACCAATCCCTGCGAAGACAGAAATCGTGATTGAATTTTTTTTCAAATCAATTTCAAATCTCTTCATAGCTACTTCAAAAATTTGAGATACTATCTGCCTATAGTAGTCCGAATTGCTAAATTTATCAAACTTAGCCAATAACAACAATATCCCAAAATTTTCATATAGATCATAATCAATGCCACCCATACTTACTTCGGGAAATAATTTAGTACATAATAAATTTGTATACCCCTCTATATAAAAGAGATTTTTATTCAACAGATTATCAAGATATTTCTTACAAACTTCTAAAATCTTATTTCTTTGAATCTCAATAGTATCTATACTACCTGAAGTAATATTCTTTAGCTTACTGGAAAATATGTTATCTTTGAGTAATAAGAAGCTCTTTTCAATTAGACTTTGTTGAAAATCAATATCTTTTTTGTTGATAGTTTCAATATAATTAATAATATTTACATGAACCTTCGAATCTATATACCCTTTAGACACCATACCTTCATAATCATTCAGATCTTTGCTTGTGACAGAATGATAAAAATATGGTATATCACCTTGCCTTAATTGTCTTACTTCACTATTAATCACAGACTGGTCTAAACTTTTATTTTTATATAATAAATCCAAAACTTTATTTTCTTGCTTAGTATCCTGAAGATAGTTGGCGTTATGTAATGCTTCTAAAAATTCAAAATATAATTGAGTATCTCTTGGAACTACCCTGTTTATATTTGATTCATCCAAATTCTTAAAAATGAAATCAATTAAGAACGTTTTATTTTGAAAAAGGAAACTAGAGTACTTTGAAAAACCATCCAAATAATTGTCCAAATAATTAAATGGATCCATCTTCTCTAAACTATTATTTACCATAGATTTTTTTAATACCGGTAATCTTTTTTGGACAAATTGTATATCAGAAGTATACTCATTAATCAAAAATTTATTTTCATAATATTCATCTTTATAACTGAAGTTTCCAAACATACCACTAACATCAAGTTTCTGAAACACTTCTGTTGGATTCGTTGGTAAAATAGAAGTATTTAAAACATTATTTATCATATTGGGATGCTTTACATCCCCCTTATTTCCTTGAACCGAAAATAAAGTTTCTATATCATAAAATACAGGTGAATCGTTAGATATCAATATGTTATCAAAATGAATATCACTTAAGGTTAAAAAATATGCAATTGAAGTAAGTGCTCCTAAATTTAAATAATAACTCTTAATACATTCTTTATTTTGTGGTATTTCTTCCTCAACAAATTCTTGATATCCATATGTAAAACAATCTAAATTTTTTATTGTTTTTAAATTAAATGAGCTTCTTGAATTCAACTCCTTCAACAGATAATTGAAAAACCTTTCATTCGACAAAGAATGAGGTTTATATACCAATTTTTTATCTGAGAATTCCAATATGACTACACTCTTTCCGCCATTATGAGTATCTCCTTTATCATACTTTAAGTTCAATAATTCTTTCGCTTGTATATTTGGTTGTTCGAACTCTCCGAGTAGATTATTTTGATCTTTCACAATATGATCTAGAATTGTACAAGTGTAATCACAAAAGTTATTTTTAAGTTTATTTATTTTTCTAAATAGTAATGGGTACTTCTTCTTGAATATATTTTGATATTCAACTGTTAGAAATAGTTCATTATACTCCCTATACTCCTCTTCATTGTTTACAGAGTTATTATTTTTATTTTTTTTCCAATTATGTATATCTTGTATTAGTGCTGATAGAGATAAATCCTGTATTTTTTGCTCCAGTGTTTGTTTTATACGATCAAAATTCAATTTAGGATATTGATTCGCATATTTTTTTGTTATTTCCTCAATACTATTACTACATTGCCATCTTACGAAATTATTAAATAATATTTTTTCCATAATCATTTCCTTATTTCATATTTTAAATTGGAACCCTAACACTACTCTATAATATTAAGATTCCAATTTAAAACAGGAACACAAATAATTTGTTTTTATTAGCTACAAAGTGACTGTGGACTCTCTTTTGTAAAGAAGTTACTTCTATGCTCTTCCTATTTTAATTTCACATGGTTTTGGTATTAGTTTACATAATCATCTCTATAACCAATGTGAATCCAAACTAGTTTTAGCAGTAAAGAATTACAACTTATTTACAAAATCCTTTTCCACAACTTCTGTACTTAGTGATAAAATTTGAAACAGTTAGGGTAAGTGTAGTTAGGGCTGTAATTTCAGGTGTTGTCAATGGTGCAAGTACTGACGGAGTAGTTCTTGGTTGAACATCTCCACTTGCACCGGACAATTTTTCTAAGCGTTCAAGATCAACTTTACCTTCAAAAAGATTGTTTGTCATATCATTTCCTCCTGTCTTATTTGTGTTCCGTTTTTAATTTTATTATAAAAAAAGAAAAAAATCAATATAAAATTTGATTTTTTTAATTATTTTTTTATGTATTTCTTACCTAAAAACACTTCCATATTTCTAGTTCTTCTCAAACTAATTTTCTGGTAACAAGCACCTACTCCGCCTTGAGTAAAGGCTGGAAGAGCATAACCAGACCAAAGAAGGCGATAAAGATGAGGGTAATAGTTGCACTAGCTGGTGTTTCCCAATAATAGGAAATAAAGATACCAGAGAGCATTCCAACCAAACCAATACCAATAGCCCAGAAAATAACAGATTTAAAGGTTTGACCTAATTTCATACCAATAGCTGCAGGAAGAATCATGATGGTAGAAACCAAAAGTGATCCTGCTGCTGGAATCATCAGGGCAATCGCTATCCCTGTCACAATATTGAAGAGGAGAGACATGAGACGAACTGGCAAACCATCTACATGAGCGGTATCCTCGTCAAAGGTTAAAAGATACATAGGACGAATAAAGAGTAGGGTCAAGACCAGTACAATGGCCGCAATGACAAAGAGGGCACGCACCTGCTCAGCGCTAATCGTGATGATAGAACCAAAAAGATAGCTATCCAGACTCATACTACTGCTACCCGCCTTGTTACTAAGAATAAGAGCCACTGCCAATCCCATTGACATGAGGATAGCCGTTGAAATCTCCATATAATGCTTGTAACTGACCCTGAGATATTCTAAAACCAAAGCAGCAATAACCACAACCACAAGGGTCATCCAAGTGGTTGATAGTCCCAAGAAAATCCCAACAGCCACCCCAGCTAGGGACACGTGACTTAAGGTATCGCTCATCAGACTCTGACGACGAAGAATTAAGAAAAGCCCCAAAATTGGCGAAAAGATACTGATAGCAATCACGGCGAGAATAGCACGTTGCATAAAATCATAGGCTAATAATTCACTAATCATGTTTGTGCTCCTCTCCATCCTTTTCATGGACATTGAAACAACGCCAAGGCAATTTCTGGTTACGAACCAGATGAATATTACGGTCGGTGTACTCCTTGACTTCCTCTGGATCGTGGGTAATCATCAAGACAGACTTGCCATGCTTGTGAGCCGAGTGGTGCATGAGTTCATAGAAAGTATTGGCTGTTCCTGCATCCATACCCGTCGTTGGCTCATCCAAGACAAAGATATCTGGATCCGAGGCAAAAATACGAGCAATAACGGCACGTTGCTTTTGCCCACCTGAGAGACGACCAATTTGCTTGTGACGATTTTCCCACATACCTACAGACTCAAGGGCACGTTGAACATGCTCCAAGTCGTGCTTAGTCAAACGACGGAACCAGCCCTGGCGAGGATAACGACCAGACTTAACAAACTCGTAGACCGTGCTTGGAAAACCTGCATTAAAGCTGGCAATCTGCTGTGGAAGATAGGCCATGCGAAGCTTTTTACCATCTTTATTGGTTTCAGAGATGGTTACAGTTCCCTTCTTAGGCTTAAGAATTCCTAGGGTAGCCTTAATGAGCGTTGACTTGGCAGCTCCATTTTCCCCAGTTAGGGTCACAAACTCCCCAGAATCCAAATGATAATGAATATTGTCCAGAACAGGCTCCGCATCATACTGGAAGCTCAGTCCTTCAACTGTAATATAGCGCATCTTATTCCTCGATTTTTTCTTCTAATTTCGTCAAGAAACGCCCTATAATCTGACGTTCTTTACTATCAAACTGCTCCAATACAGAGCGATAGACACCCAAGGTCTCTTGGTGGTGTTCCTCATGCTCTTGAGCTATGGGTTGAGCCTCTTGTGTCAAGACAAAGTAGGTCACGCGCCCATCATCCTTGTCTTTCTTAGCCTCCAACATACCCTCTTTGACCAAGGTTTTAACAGCCTTGGTAACAGCAGCCTGACTGACATTTAAGGTCTTTGCCAACTCCGAATTGGTCTTGCGACCCTCAGCCAAAAGCATGAGAATATGTTCCTGAGTATTAGTTAATTTGACTTGACTACGGCACTGCCCAATAAGGAGCTCATGCTGATTTTCAGACTTGAGCACGATTTGATTAATCAATTGATTGACTTGTTCTTCTAGTTCTAGCATTGCTTTCTCCATTTACTTAACCAGTTAATTATATCGAAAACACAGAGATTTTGCAAGGGAGGACAAAGAAAAAGATTGGCAGTGCGTTGTCATCAATATCAAGGAAGAATAGACGGAAAATAAAAACCTAACCAATCTGGTTAAGTTTTCATCATATAGAAGTTTATCGTAAAGTCGCAAAGATTTCTTCGACCTGAGCAACAGACTCGGCACGTGAGACTTCGCCACGAACCTTAGCTGCTCCTGCTGTTCCACGAAGATAGTGTGGTGCCAGACCACGGAATTCACGGACAGCAATCATCTCACCTTTAAGGTCCACCAAACGTTTGAGGTGGTCTTCAGCGAT
>CAKQBM010000049.1 GCA_934216185.1 uncultured Streptococcus sp.
GAACAACTTACACAAGTGGAACACCAGGAATTATCACAGTAGATGGAACTACAGGGAAAGTAACGGTAACTATTCCAGCGGATAAGAATCCAGGAGATAAAGTAACAGGAAAAGTCCTTGTCCGTTATCCAGATGGATCAACAGAAGAAGTACCAGTAAGTGTAACAGTAACAACACCAGAAAAACTTACACCAACGGTAGAGTTGGAACAAAATCCTAAGACAGGTGATGTAACGGTAACACCTAAGAGACCAGATGGATCAACATATCCACCAGGAACAAAAGTAGAAATTCCAGGTAAAGATAAAGATCATCCAATTACAATTACAATTGGACAAGATGGAAAAGGACAAGTACCAAATAGCGATTTACCAGATGGTAATGTACCAGGAACAGGTAAAATTATAGAGCCAGGAAAACCTGATGAAAATGTTAATGTAACAACACCTTCACGTAAAACACCAACAGTTGAGTTACAACAAGATCCAGATTCAGGAGATGTAATAGTAACACCTAAGAAACCAGATGGGTCAACATACCCACCAGGAACTAAGGTAGAAATTCCAGGTAAAGATAAAGATCATCCAATTACAATTACAATTGGACAAGATGGAAAAGGTAAAGTACCAAATAGTGACTTACCAGAAGGAAAAGTCCCAGGAACAGCTAAGATAACAGAACCAGGCAAACCAACAGTGGAAGTACCAGTGGTGACAACACCAGCGCGTAAGACACCAACAGTAGTGTTGGAACAAGATCCAGATTCAGGAGATGTAACAGTAACACCTAAGAAACCGGATGGATCAACATACCCACCAGGAACTAAGGTAGAAATTCCAGGTAAGAATGGAACACCAATCGTCGTAACAATTGGAGAAGACGGCAAAGGTAAAGTACCAAATAATGAATTACCAGATGCTGATATTCCAGGAACAGGTAAGATTACAGAACCAGGCAAACCAACAGTAGAAGTAAACGTGAAAACACCTAAGAAATTAGATCCAAATGCACCTCAAACAGAACAACCAGGTGAAATTGAAATTACAAGAAAACCAAATGGAGATGCTGTAGTAACACCTAAGAAACCAGATGGAACAACATACCCACCAGGAACTAAGGTAGTTATCCCAGGTGATAACAATACTCCAATTGAAGTGATTATCGGAGATAATGGATCAGGTGAAGTGCCAAATGACAAACTTCCAAAAGGAGATTTACCAGGAAAAGGAACTGTAACAGAACCGAATAAGAGACCATCTAAACCAGTTGATGTGACAACGCCAGCACGTAAAACACCAACAGTTGAGTTAGAACAAGATCCAAATACAGGGGATGTAACGGTAACACCTAAGAAACCAGACGGGTCAATATACCCACCAGGAACTAAGGTAGAAATTCCAGGTAAAGATAAAGATCATCCAATTACAATTACAATTGGACAAGATGGAAAAGGTAAAGTACCAAATAGTGACTTACCAGAAGGAAAAGTCCCAGGAACAGCTAAGATAACAGAACCAGGCAAACCAACAGTGGAAGTACCAGTGGTGACAACACCAGCGCGTAAGACACCAACAGTAGTGTTGGAACAAGATCCAGATTCAGGAGATGTAACAGTAACACCTAAGAAACCGGATGGATCAACATACCCACCAGGAACTAAGGTAGAAATTCCAGGTAAGAATGGAACACCAATCGTCGTAACAATTGGAGAAGACGGCAAAGGTAAAGTACCAAATAATGAATTACCAGATGCTGATATTCCAGGAACAGGTAAGATTACAGAACCAGGCAAACCAACAGTAGAAGTAAACGTGAAAACACCTAAGAAATTAGATCCAAATGCACCTCAAACAGAACAACCAGGTGAAATTGAAATTACAAGAAAACCAAATGGAGATGCTGTAGTAACACCTAAGAAACCAGATGGAACAACATACCCACCAGGAACTAAGGTAGTTATCCCAGGTGATAACAATACTCCAATTGAAGTGATTATCGGAGATAATGGATCAGGTGAAGTGCCAAATGACAAACTTCCAAAAGGAGATTTACCAGGAAAAGGAACTGTAACAGAACCGAATAAGAGACCATCTAAACCAGTTGATGTGACAACGCCAGCACGTAAAACACCAACAGTTGAGTTAGAACAAGATCCAAAAACGGGTAATGTAACAGTCACACCTGCTACTAATGGAGGTTCTGGCCAAGATACACCTGTGCCTACACCTGCACCAACAACTCCAATTCCAGATGCAGTTACTCCGAATGCGGATCAGGTAGATACTAAGACTACTAATGATAATGGAGCCAAATCAAATGAGTCTCAAAATGTATTGCCAAATACAGGAACAGAATCAAATGCGACTCTTGCCTCTCTAGGACTGCTTGGTATTCTAAGTGGGCTCGGTCTTGCTCTTGGAAAGAAAAAAGAAGACTAAAAATTTAGTCAAATGAACATTCATTCTTTTGTATTGTAAAGACAAACTAGATTGATTCTGGGAATCGTGTTCGTCATAAAATACAAAGAATGTTTAGATAAAGAAAGCGAACAATGCTAGGATTTTGTTAAACGGAATTCTAAGTATTGTTCGCTTTTGTGGTATAATAAGACTATGCAGAAGAAACCAACGTCAGCCTATGTGCACATCCCATTTTGTACCCAGATTTGTTATTATTGTGACTTTTCAAAGGTCTTTATAAAAAATCAGCCGGTAGATAGTTATTTGGAACATCTATTAGAAGAGTTTCAATCTTATGATATTCAAAAGTTGAGAACCCTCTATATCGGTGGTGGAACGCCGACAGCTTTGTCAGCTTCGCAACTGGAGGTGTTATTGAAGGGCTTGACTAAAAACTTGGACTTGTCTGTCTTGGAGGAGTTGACCATTGAGGCCAATCCAGGTGACTTGGATGCGGATAAGATAGCTGTGTTGGAGAACTCGGCTGTCAATCGTGTTTCGCTAGGCGTGCAGACCTTTGACGACAAGATGCTGAAAAAAATTGGGCGCAGTCATTTGGAGAAGGATATTTATGAAAATATCGACCGTTTGAAACTGGCTGGTTTTGACAATATCTCTATCGACTTGATTTATGCACTGCCTGGTCAGACAATGGAGCAGGTCAAGGAAAATGTGGCTAAGGCCATTGGGCTGGATATTCCTCATATGAGTTTGTATAGCTTGATTTTAGAAAACCATACGGTCTTTATGAACCGCATGCGGCGAGGAAAATTACCTCTGCCTAAGGAGGAACTAGAAGCTGAGATGTTTGAGTATATCATCGCAGAGCTGGAGCGAGCTGGTTTTGAGCATTATGAGATTTCCAATTTCTCAAAGTCTGGTTTTGAAAGTCGGCACAATCTCATGTACTGGGACAATGCTGAATACTATGGCATCGGTGCTGGGGCATCTGGGTATGTCAATGGTGTTCGCTATAAAAATCATGGTCCGATTCGTCATTATCTCAGTGCGGTTGAGGAAGGCAATGCGCGTATCACAGAAGAGCACCTGAGCCAAAAAGAGCAAATGGAAGAAGAAATGTTCCTGGGACTCCGCAAGAAATCAGGAGTCTCCATGGCGCGATTTGAGGAAAAATTTGGACGGTCTTTTGCAAGACTTTATGGAGAAATTGTCAGAGACTTGGTTCGACAAGGTCTCATGCAAATAGAGGGTGACCGAGTGCGCATGACAAAGAGAGGTCTCTTTTTAGGAGATACCGTAGCAGAACGATTTATTTTGGAGTAGGATAATGGGCTTAACTTATCAAATGAAAATGAAAATTCCTTTTGATATGGCTGATATGAACGGTCATATCAAACTTCCAGATGTGATTTTGCTGTCCTTGCAAGTTTCAGGGATGCAGTCGATTGAACTGGGAGTTAGTGATAAGGCTATTTTAGAAGAGCATAATCTGGTCTGGATTATCACAGACTATGATATCGAGGTGGTTCGTTTGCCTCGTTTCGCAGAAGAAATCACTATCGAAACGGAAGCCCTGAGCTATAATCGACTCTTTTGCTATCGCCGTTTCACTATCTATGATGAAGCAGGTCAAGAAATCATTCGCATGTTGGCGACCTTTGTTCTCATGGATCGAGACAGTCGAAAAGTCCATGCTGTCGAACCAGAGATTGTGGCTCCTTACCAGTCTGATTTTGATAAAAAACTTATCCGTGGACCAAAGTATGAGTCCTTGGAAGAGCCAGCCAGCAAGGATTACCATGTTCGTTTTTACGATTTGGATATGAATGGTCATGTCAATAACAGTAAATACTTGGACTGGATTTTTGAGGTCATGGGAGCGGACTTTTTGACCCAATATATTCCCAAGAAGATCAACCTCAAGTATGTCAAGGAAGTTCGACCAGGTGGGGTGATTACATCGGCTGTTGAACGGACTGGACTGGAAAGCAAGCATGAGATTACAAGCGACGGGGCTACCAATGCCCAAGCTATTATTACTTGGCAAGAAATAAAAAAGGATTAGGGAGAAATAGATGAAATATAAAGGCTATTTAATTGATTTAGATGGAACGATTTATAAGGGGAAGGATCGAATTCCAGCAGGAGAGGCTTTTGTCCATGAATTGCAAAAGCGGAATATTCCCTATCTCTTTGTGACTAACAATACAACCCGCACTCCAGAGAGTGTTCAAGAGATGTTGGCTCAGAATTTTAATATCGATACGCCCCTATCGACTGTCTACACAGCTACTTTGGCGACTATCGACTATATGAACGACTTGGGTCTTGAAAAGACCGTCTATGTCATCGGAGAAGCAGGGCTCAAGGAAGCCATCAAGGTGGCTGGTTATGTAGAAGACAAGGAAAATCCTGCCTATGTGGTAGTAGGTCTGGACTGGCAAGTTGACTATGAAAAATTTGCGACAGCAACTCTTGCTATCCAAAAGGGAGCTCACTTTATCGGAACCAATCCTGACCTCAACATTCCGACAGAACGTGGTCTTTTACCTGGAGCAGGTTCGCTAGTAACTCTCCTTGAAGTAGCAACACGAGTGAATCCTGTTTATATCGGGAAACCAAATGCTATCATTATGAACAAGGCGGTTGAGCACTTAGGTTTGGAACGTGAAGAATTAATCATGGTTGGGGACAACTACTTAACAGATATCCGAGCAGGGATTGACAATGGCATTCCAACGCTCTTGGTGACGACAGGTTTTACCAAGGCAGAAGAAGTAGCAGACCTACCAATAGCACCAACTCATGTGGTTTCTAGCCTTGCGGAGTGGGATTTTGATGAAAACTAAACTGACCTTTTGGGGCTCTATGCTCTTTCTCCTCTCTCTTTCTATCCTTTTGACCATTTATTTGGCTTGGATTGTTTATCCTTTGGAGATTGAGTGGCTGAATTTAACAAATCGAGTTTATCTAAAACCAGAAACTATTCAGTACAACTTTCATATCTTGATGAATTACCTGACCAATCCTTTTAGTCAGGTCCTAGAGATGCCAGATTTTCGTTCGTCAGCAGCTGGTCTGCACCACTTTGCAGTGGTCAAGAATCTCTTTCACTTGGTTCAACTAGTTGCCTTAGTGACCCTGCCAAGTTTCTATTTCTTTGTCAAAGGGATTGTGAAAAAGGGCTTTTTATCTCTATTTAGTAAGGGGCTTCTGACTCTAGTAGTCTTACCTTTGCTGATTGGTCTTGGGGGAGTTTTGATTGGTTTTGACCAATTCTTTACTCTTTTCCATCAAATTCTCTTTATGGGAGATGATACCTGGCTTTTTGACCCAGCCAAGGATCCAGTGATTCTAATTTTGCCAGAGACCTTCTTCCTTCATGCCTTCCTTCTCTTTTTCGCCCTCTATGAAAGCTTCTTTGGCTATCTGTATCTGAAAAGTCGTAGGAAGTGAATTGAAAGCTGTTTTTTAATTTGTATATATAAAATTGTATATCATTTGAAACTATCGTTAAGAGTGAATTAACCAAATCCAATTGTGTCAATCGTTCGCGAACAGTCTATTTTTCTTGAAAAATAGGCTTTTTTTCTAAAAATCGCTAGTCAAGCGCTTTATTTTTTTGTATAATAGAAGTAGCAAAGTATAGATAAGAAGAGAAAAGCATGATTACACTATTTCTATCACCGAGCTGTACATCATGTCGTAAGGCTAAGGCCTGGTTAGAAAAACATAAGGTTCCCTTTGTGGAACACAATATTATGACCAGTCCTTTAACAAGAAAAGAATTGCAACACATCCTTTCCTTGACCGAAAATGGTACTGATGACATCATTTCAACTCGTTCAAAAATTTTTCAAAAATTGAATATTGATGTAGAGAGTATTTCGGTATCGGAGTTGCTTCATTTGATTGAGCAGTATCCTAGTCTTTTGCGTCGTCCAATTATTATTGATGCCAAGCGCATGCAAATCGGTTTTAATGAAGATGAGATTCGTGCTTTTCTCCCTCGTAGTTATCGTAAGCAAGAACTAAAAGAAGCAAGAATGAGAGCTGGTATTAGTTAATGAACAAACAGTATAGTTACCCACTAGATTTGTCGTGGAGCACTGAAGAACTTGCTTCAGTGCTTTCTTTTTTTAATGATGTTGAAGCTGCCTATGAAGGCAAGGTAGAGGCTAAAAAGTTACTGGACTCCTATAAGGGATTCAAATCGGTCGTACCAAGCAAGAGTGAGGAGAAACGTTTGGGACGAGAATTTGAAACAGTTAGTGGCTATTCGCTTTACCGAGCAGTTCAGGCTGCCAAGGAAAAAGGGGAAGGAAAGATTTCTCTTGGAAAGTAAATTTGAATTTGCCAAAGAGCTTGTTAAGAAGGCTGGCCAGTACATCCTTGACCATATGCAGGAAGACTTGTGTGTTGAAACCAAGTCCTCTCCAACAGATTTGGTGACCAGACTGGACAAGGAAGTTCAGGAACTATTGGTTGGTGAGATTTTGTCCCGTTATCCTGAGGATAAGATTTGTGCTGAAGAAGGTTGTCTACGAGCTTCGGTTCAAGAGGGCAAGGTTTGGGTTATCGATCCCATTGATGGTACCAATAATTTTGTCGCCCAGCAGGAAGATTTTGCTGTCATGATGGCTTATTTTGAAAATGGTCAGGGGCAGTTTGGACTGATTTATGATGTGGTCAAAGGAGATTGTTATCACGGTGGTGGTAAGTTTCCAGTCTGTCGAAATGATAAGCCCCTAGCTCCCTTTAAAGCAAAACCCCTTGGAGATTTTCTTATTGCGGGAAATAGTGGCATGCTGGAAACCAATGAATGGGGGCTGGCTGATTTGAGTCGAGCAGTACTTGGTGTTCGTGTTTATGGGAGTGCGGCCATTAGTTTTGCCAAGATTTTGTCAGGGCGTTTGTTGACCTATGTCACTTATCTGCAACCATGGGATTATGCTGCAGCTAGTATTTTAGGGGAAAGTCTGGGCTATCGGGTTGTGACCCTATCTGGTCAACCGCTTGATTTTCAAACCAGACAGCCGGTCATGATGGTCCCTCTTGAGATGCAGGAGGAAATTCAGTCCTATATTTACGAAAGGAAAAGAACTTAAATGCAATTTCCAGAAGGATTTGTTGAAAAATATGAAGAGATACTAGGATATGAGGCAAGAGATTTTCTTGCCTCTTTTGAGGAGGAAGCGGTTTCGGCCTTTCGGATCAATCCTTTAAAAGAAGCGCCAATTTCCTTTCCTGATGCCATTCCTCAAACTCCTTGGGGTCACTATGGTAAGGTTTCAGGGAAATCGCCTGAGCATGCTACTGGTTTAGTATATTCGCAAGAGCCTGCTGCTCAGATGGTTGCTCAGGTAGCCCAGCCTAGTCCTGGAATGAAGGTCTTGGACTTGGCAGCTGCACCGGGTGGAAAATCAACTCAGCTGGCAGCCTATCTAGCAGGGGAGGGTCTCCTTGTTTCCAATGAAATTTCAAGCAAACGGGCTAAGATTTTAGTAGAAAACATGGAGCGCTTTGGAGCGACAAATGTCGTGGTGACCAATGAATCTGCTGACCGCTTGGCTAAGGTCTTTAAAGGCTATTTTGACCTCATTGTCCTTGATGCTCCTTGCTCTGGTGAAGGGATGTTTCGTAAGCAACCAGATGCTATGGACTATTGGAGCTTAGATTATCCAAGTCAATGTGCTAGCTTGCAAAGAGAAATTCTAGCAGATGCAGTGACCATGCTCGCAGAAGGTGGTCGTCTGGTTTATTCAACCTGTACCTGGGCACCTGAGGAAAATGAAGAGATTGTCAATTGGCTACTGAAAGAGTATGATTTTGATTTGCTGCCAGTAGAGCATATCAATGGAATGGTAGCTGGTATTGACCTGCCAGAAACGGCTCGTATGTACCCTCATCATTTTAAGGGAGAGGGGCAGTTTGTAGCCCATTTGCAATTTAAAGGTGACAATCCAGCTCCTAAATTTAAGGCAAGTAAGAGCAATCTCAGTCGTGAACAGCTTACTTTGTGGCAAGAATTTACCCAAAAACATTTGAAGGTCAATCTAAGAGGTATCTTGCAGACTTTTGGTGACCAACTCTATCTCTTACCAGAACTTTTGCCAGATTTAGGGAAACTCAAGATTGCTCGCAATGGCCTGCATCTGGGCACTTTTAAGAAGAAACGTTTTGAACCTAGTTTTGCTCTTGGTCTAGCCTTGAAACCGAGTCAGGTAAAGCAGTCGGTTGAAATTGACCAAGAAGCGTTTGTAAAGTATGTGGCTGGAGAAACCGTTCAGCTGTCGGAAAGTCTGCCAAATGATTGGTACCAAGTTTTGGTTCAAGGCAATGGTTTGGGCTTTGCTAAGGTGACGGGAAATGTTTTGAAAAATTATTTTCCAAAAGGCCTCAGATTCAAGTGAAAATGCTAGTCAAAGTAGCTTGTCTATGTTATAGTGGAAGTATGGATTTTTTCAAATTGTCTTTCAATTTCAGTCAAAATTGGTGGAGAAGATAACTGAGTAAATTTCAAGTAAAACCAAGCAAAGAACTTCAGTTGGCTCCCCATTTTCAAAAGAAAAACATAAATAAATAGTTGAAAAAATTCACAGCATTCACCATTATTTTCAAGGAGAAAAACAGTGAAAAAAAGGAAAAAACTCGCTCTATCCCTTGCAGCTCTTTTGCTGGCAGGTTCTTTGGCGGGATGTGCTAGCTGGATTGATCGTGGGGAATCCATGACAGCTGTTGGCTCAACGGCTCTTCAGCCCTTGGTCGAAGCAGCAGCAGATGAATTTGGCTCTATGCACGTTGGAAAAACGGTCAACGTCCAAGGTGGAGGATCTGGTACAGGTCTGTCTCAGGTTCAGTCCGGAGCTGTTGATGTAGGAAATTCAGACGTATTTGCCGAGGAAAAAGACGGTATCAATGCATCCGCTCTAGTGGACCATAAGGTTGCTGTAGCGGGCTTGGCAGTTATTGTGAACAAGGAAGTTGATGTTGAAAATCTGACAACTGAACAACTCCGTAGTATCTTCACAGGCCAAGTAACCAACTGGAAAGAAGTCGGTGGGAAAGACCTAGCCATTTCCATTATCAACCGCGCGGCAAGTTCAGGTTCGCGTGCAACCTTTGATAGTGTTATCATGGATGGTCAATCTGCCGTGCAGAGTCAAGAACAGGATTCAAATGGGATGGTTAAAAACATTGTTTCCCAGACACCAGGAGCTATTTCTTACCTAGCCTTTGCCTATGTGGATGACTCGGTTAAACGCATGAAGTTGAATGGCTATGAGCCAATTGCAGAAAATGTTACAAGCAATAACTGGCCTTTATGGTCTTATGAACACATGTATACCCTAGGCCAACCAAATGAATTGGTGGCAGAATTCCTCAACTTTGTCCTCTCTGATGAAGCGCAAAGTGGAATCGTTAAGGGGATGGGCTATATTTCTGTCAAGGAAATGAAGGTTGAAAAAGATGCTGTAGGAACGGTGACAGCACTAGAAGGGAGTCAATAATGAATCAAGAAGAATTAGCTAAAAAATTACTTTCTCCCTCAAAGAACTCTCGTCTAGAGAAACTAGGAAAAGGCTTAACCTTTGCTTGTCTGTCTTTGATTGTCATCATTGTGGCTATGATTTTGATTTTCGTAGCCCAAAAAGGTTTGTCAACCTTCTTTGTCAATGGGGTTAATATCTTTGATTTCCTCTTTGGCCAAACTTGGAATCCTTCAGGTAAACAATTTGGTGCCCTTCCTATGATTTTGGGTTCCTTTATTGTCACAATCCTATCTGCCCTTATCGCAACTCCTTTTGCCATTGGTGCGGCAGTCTTTATGACCGAGGTCTCACCAAAAGGTGCTAGAATCTTGCAACCAGCCATTGAATTGCTTGTCGGGATTCCTTCAGTCGTCTATGGATTTATCGGTTTGCAGGTCGTAGTTCCCTTTGTCCGTAGTGTCTTTGGTGGAACTGGTTTTGGGATTTTGTCAGGGATTTTCGTTCTCTTTGTCATGATTTTACCAACGGTAACCTTTATGACAACTGATAGCTTGCGTGCGGTGCCTCGTCACTACCGCGAAGCTAGTTTGGCTATGGGGGCTACTCGTTGGCAAACCATCTGGCGCGTGACCTTGAAGGCAGCGCGTTCAGGGATTTTCACAGCAGTGGTCTTTGGGATGGCGCGTGCCTTTGGTGAGGCCTTGGCCATTCAGATGGTAGTCGGAAACTCAGCCGTTGTCCCAACTTCATTGACAACACCTGCTGCGACTTTGACGTCTGTTTTGACAATGGGTATCGGGAATACCGTTATGGGAACAGTTGATAATAACGTTCTCTGGTCACTGGCCTTAGTCTTGCTTTTGATGAGTTTGGCCTTCAACAGTGTGATTAAATTGATTACGAAAGAAAGAGGAAAGAAAAACTATGCACGCTAAGAAATTAGATAAAATTGCAACAGCTGTCCTCTACTCGATTGCAGGAATTATTGTTGCCATCTTGGCATCCTTGATTCTTTATATCTTGGTTCGTGGTTTGCCCCACATCTCTTGGTCTTTCTTGACTGGCAAATCATCTTCTTACCAAGCAGGTGGAGGGATTGGAATTCAGCTCTATAATTCCTTCTTCCTTCTGGTCATTACCTTGATTATCTCTGTTCCTTTGTCAATGGGTGCTGGGATTTTCCTAGCTGAATATGCTAAAAAAGGTCCTGTGACCAACTTTGTCAGAACTTGTATTGAAATCTTGTCTTCTCTACCATCAGTAGTTGTGGGACTCTTTGGTTACTTGATCTTTGTAGTTCAGTTTGAATATGGATTTTCAATCATTTCAGGTGCCTTGGCCTTGACGGTCTTTAACCTTCCTCAGATGACTCGTAATGTTGAGGACAGTTTGAAACATGTTCACCATACGCAGCGTGAGGCTGGTCTGGCCCTTGGGATTTCTCGTTGGGAGACAGTTGTCTATGTGGTTATTCCAGAAGCTCTCCCAGGTATTGTCACTGGGGTCGTCTTGGCCTCTGGTCGTATCTTTGGTGAGGCTGCTGCTTTGATTTATACAGCAGGACAATCCGCTCCAGCCCTTGACTGGTCTAACTGGAATATTCTCAGTGTAACTAGCCCAATCTCTATCTTCCGTCAAGCAGAAACCTTGGCTGTCCATATCTGGAAAGTCAATAGCGAAGGAACCATTCCAGATGGAACCATCGTATCAGCAGGTTCTGCTGCAGTGCTCCTCATCTTTATCCTCATCTTTAACTTTGGAGCCCGCAAACTCGGAAGCTACCTACATAAGAAATTAACCGCTGCCTAAAGGAGAAGCCATGTCAAAATATAATTGGGATGAAAAGCATATCATCACCTTTCCTGAAGAAAAAGTGGCCCTCTCTACTAAGGATTTACATGTTTACTA
>CAKQBM010000050.1 GCA_934216185.1 uncultured Streptococcus sp.
CTAAAGCTATGAAAAGCCAAGTCATCTGAGAAGTAGTTGCTATCCACAATTGCGATAGCATATACTGGTGCAATATGCTTATAACTCTGATGAGTATCACCTTCTCGTTGACGAATTTTTTCTAGGTTTTGATTGATCTGACTGCACAGATAAGCCCAGAGGCGATTGATGAAAAAATTCTGATGATGAACTTGAATTTCAATAATAACCTGTGTGCCATTATCCAACTCCGCCAAAACGTCTATACTTGTATAGAAATCTTGGGCTGAATAAGGCAGGGAAGGTAGTACATGAATATTGCTTCCCTCCAAAATCGTTACATTTTTTGCAGGTAAGTCCAGCATATCGCGAATAAATTGACAAGTGATTTCTGGATTGCTAAAGATTTTCTTAGCAACCAAATCATTGGTCGGGCTGATGCCCGGATGTCTGAGAATCATTCTTTCTCTCCTTTCATTATAGCACATTTTTAAATCTAGGTTTACTAGATTCTCTGGCTCTATCTATTTATTCGGAAAAAAGTTGATAAATGAAATAGTAAATAAAAAAATAAGAACAGCGGATAAGCAATAAATTTTAAGTTTATCTGTCTTTCCCGCTTATCTGGTAACAAATAAGGTCCGCAAGATGAGCCTACTGAAAAAGTCATCAAATTGATGGCTTTTTGTTATACTAGAGATGAGGTGAAATAATGCTTGATAATCAGTTAACTATGGATGTCAGTCCTTATTCTAGTTTGTATGATATCGTGGTTCCTAAAACCCACTTTTTACGTCAGCTAACTGAACTCTGTGATTTTAGCTTTATTTATGATGAACTAGAAAAGAATTATCGTCCCGATTTTGGGCGTAAAGCTTATTCACCGATTATGATGTTCAAATATCTCTTGTTAAAAGATATTTATAAGTTATCAGATGTAGATGTGGTAAGACGTTCCTTGTCAGATATGGCCTTTAAATTTTTTCTTGGTCTAGCTCCTGAGGATTCTGTTATCGAGCCATCCTCTCTGACAAAATTTAGAAAGCTAAGAATTAAAGATGACAAACTGCTTGATGTATTAATTCAGAAGTCTGTTCAAATTGCACTCGAACATAACTTGATTAAGAGTAAAATCCTCATTGTGGATGCCACTCACACCAAATCTCATTATAATCATAAGAAACCCCAAGAAATCCTTAGAGAGCGTTCAAAAGCTTTACGTAAAACAATTTATCAACATTCAGAAGATATCAAAATAGAATTTCCAAAGAAACCTCAAGAAGATAACCTCGAAGCAGAGTTGACCTATACAGAGGAGTTAATGGCTGTGGTTGAAAAACACGAGGAACTCTTAGCCCTACCGGCTGTTTCTCAAAAGTTCAATTACCTAAAAGAGGCTGTCGAGGACGACTTAGAACACTTGGAAGCTTCTGTTAAGGAGGAGGCTAGGATTGGACATAAGACAGCCGACAGCTCTTTCTATGGATATAAAAGTCATATCGCTATGACGGATGAACGGATTATTACTGCTTGTGTAGTCACTTCTGGCGAACAAAGCGATGGGAAATATTTACCTGAATTATATGCCAAAACAAAGGAAAATAGTCTGGACATCGAGACTATTATTGGTGATGCAGCTTATTCGGGAAAGGACAACATTCAACTAGCTCGCAAAGAAAAGATTCATTTGGTTTCAAAACTGAATCCTTCTGTTTCAAAAGGTTACCGTAAAGAAGAGGATGCGTTTGAATTTAATAAAGATGCAGGGCTATTTGTCTGTCCAGAAGGACATATGGCTGTTCGCAAAGCAAGGACAGGGAAAAAATATCAAAATAAGAATCAAGTTGTCACTCATTACTTTGACATTGAGAAGTGCAAGAGTTGCCTTTCCAAGGAAGGATGTTATAAGGAGGGGGCAAAGTCTAAAACTTATTCAATAGTCATTAAGAGTGACGACCATCTTTTCCAGAAGAAATTTCAGGAAACACCTTATTTTAAAGAAATGGCCAGACATCGCTATAAAATCGAAGCAAAGAATGCCGAACTAAAACAGAGACATGGCTTTGATGTCGCGAGATCATCGGGTCTTTTCAGCATGGAGTTACAGGCAGCCACAACCATCTTCGTGGTCAATATGAAACGAATTATGACCTTAATAAATACAAAATAACCGAGGAATTCGCTCAAATTGACGAGAGATTCCTCGGTTTTCATTTCATTAAAAGTAAGAGACCTATTTTTTCAGTGGACTCCGCAAGATAGCCTTTTCTCTCTACTTCCCCAATAAGCCTTTCCTAAAACATAGCCAATTTCACAAGAAGAATCGTTCTCATCTATTGTAACGATGCTGATATCTCCTATCACTTGCTCTGGGTTTTCTTTGAGGTAAATGGCCCATTTGTAATAGTTGGGATTGGCATAGGAAGCAACCCAATTACGAATCGAGTTTCGAGTGACCTCAACATCAGGATGGGGATTCCAAGTAACATAGGTCATATTCTCAGCAGACGAAGCCCAATTTTGAAACATGGCTTCCGCATCACTCTCCACAAATCTTCTCAAGATTAAACGGTTTATCTGTAATATTTGCGTACCGATTGCTTTCATGATATTACCTCGCTTTCTGGTGTGTGATTCTCTATCCAATCTCCATTGAAACTATAGTATATCGAGATAAGCTGTAGACAAATCAACTGGGACATTCACATTAATTTCTAAAAATACTTTAGAAGGTAATTCGGGCTATTCTAGATTCAATTTATTAGACTTTCAGACGATAGGTTTGAGGGAGGAGAATCAAAAATTTCTATCTATTTATACTCAATGAAAATCAAAGAGCAAACTAGGAAACTAGCCGTAGGTTGCTCAAAGCACTGCTTTGAGGTTGTGGATAGAGCTGACGAAGTTAGTACCCATACCTACGGAAAGGCGACGTTGACGTGGTTTGAAGAGATTTTCGAAGAGTATTATCCTTCTTTCTTGCATTGCCTTCTTAGATGTGCTACAGTTGTGGTAGCGATTATAAAATAAAAGGAGCATACTATGAAAAATCCAGCTTTGTTAGATGAAATCAAGACTTATAAAGGACGGGATGAGGTTCCAGAAGACTTTGATGCTTTCTGGGATGAGGAAGTGAAAAAAGTTTCCACGCTTCCAGCCTACCAGTTGGAGGAAAGAGATTTCCACATTCCTCAAGTCGAGTGCTATGAGCTCACTTTTGAAGGAACCAATGAAGGCAAGGTCTACGCACGCGTCGTTCTTCCAAAAAGTGAGGGTAAAGTTCCAATAATTTTCCATTTCCATGGTTATAAGGGACGTGGCTGGGACTGGGCTGACATGCTAGCCTATACTGTGGCTGGTTATGGTGTTGTTTCCATGGATGTGCGGGGCCAGTCAGGTTATTCACAAGATGGCTTGCGTTCTCCACTAGGAAATACGGTCAAGGGGCATATTATCCGTGGTGCTGTGGAAGGTCGGAATCATCTCTTTTATAAGGATGTTTATCTTGATATTTATCAGTTGGTTGAAATTATTGCTAGTCTACCTCAGGTAGATGAGGAAAGACTTTCTAGCTATGGTGCCTCACAAGGAGGGGCCTTAGCTCTGGTTGCAGCAGCACTCAATCCACGAATTCAAAAAACAGTTGCCATCTATCCCTTCTTGTCAGACTTTAGACGGGTGCTTGAATTTGGGAATACTAGCGAGGCTTACGACGAACTTTTCCGATATTTCAAGTTTCACGATCCTTTCCATGAAACAGAGGAGGAAATCATGGCGACCCTTGCCTATATCGATGTGAAAAATCTTGCCCATCGTATCAAGGGTGAGGTCAAGATGATTACGGGCTTGGACGACGATGTTTGCTATCCTATTACTCAGTTTGCGATTTATAATCGTCTGACCTGCGATAAGGCCTATCGTATCATGCCTGAGTATGCTCACGAAGCCATGAATGTATTTGTCAACGACCAAGTCTACAATTGGCTCTGTGGGAGTGAGATTCCTTTTAAATATGTGAAGTGATGAATGAGAGTCTGAGAAAAAAGTCTTTGAAATCATAAAAACGCATAGTATCAAGTATTGAACAACATTGATATTATGCGTTTTATTGTGGGAAGATTTACTTCATTTTCTTCTGAAATTGAGTTTTTGTTCAATCTCTTTTTACATTACTAATGTGACTAGAATATGCCATATATTTTCTGAATGAACTATAACAAAGAGGGATATATCTTGATTTTAAATAAACCAGTCTAGAGCCTAAGAAGATAGTGAGGTCTCTAGACGGTTTTTTATAATTGATAAAATTAGATTTATATTTAAAGTGGTTTTAGACAATAAGAATTTTTAAGCCATTTTATAATGATTGTTTTATGATTGTATTACCTAAGTATAAAAAAGTATTAATATATTTGGTATAGAAAGTAGTTTCTTAATAATGTGTTATATAAAATATTTATAAAAGTATATTCTATCTTACAACAAATATTGAAAGCGCTTTTAAAAAAGTATATAATGGGTTCATAAAACAAGGGAAATGAGGCATAAGAAAGACACGTTATAAGATATGTAATAAATAATTTTCTTGTAGTTTATCATAGGTAAGAAACAGAAATAAATTCTTAATAGAATTGAGAACTAACATATTGTAAATTATATATTTTTAAAATAGGGAGTGTGGTGCTGCTATATATAAATAAAAATGTGTAGAAAGGAGGATACGGTATGATTATTACAAAAATTAGTCGTTTAGAAACTTATGTGAAAGTAAATCCACATTTTGAAACATTAATAGATTTTCTAGAAAAAACAGGACTAGAAAATTTAACAGAAGGTCCGATTGATATCGATGGTGATCGATTGTTTGGGAATTGCTTTACTTATCTAGCAGATGGTCAAGCAGGGGCTTTCTTTGAAACACACCAAAAATATTTGGATATTCATTTAGTTTTGGAAAATGAAGAAGCTATGGCTGTTACTTCGCCAGAAAATGTAAGCGTTACCCAAAAGTATGATGGTGAGAAAGATATTGAATTATACACAGGTGAAGTGGAGCAGTTGGTGCATTTGAGATCAGGAGAATGCCTAATCACTTTTCCAGAAGATTTACATCAACCCAAGGTTCGTATAAATGATGAACCTGTGAAAAAAGTTGTCTTTAAAGTTGCGATTTCTTAATGTAGAAAGGGAAGAACAATGAAAAAAATGAGAAAGTTTTTATGTCTAGCTGGAGTTGCGCTAGCAGCCGTTGCCTTGGTAGCTTGTTCAGGAAAGAAAGAAAATACAGCTAACACTGAACCACCGACAGAATTATCTGGTGAGATTACAATGTGGCACTCCTTTACTCAAGGACCACGTTTGGAAAGTATCCAAAAATCAGCAGATGCTTTCATGCAAAAGCATCCAAAAACAAAAATCAAGATTGAAACATTTTCTTGGAATGACTTCTATACTAAATGGACTACAGGTTTAGCAAATGGGAATGTGCCAGATATCAGTACAGCTCTTCCTAACCAAGTAATGGAAATGGTCAACTCAGATGCTTTGGTTCCGTTAAACGATTCTATCAAGCGTATTGGACAGGATAAATTTAACGAAACTGCCTTAAATGAAGCAAAAATCGGAGATGATTACTACTCTGTTCCTCTTTATTCACATGCACAAGTTATGTGGGTTAGAACAGATTTGTTAAAAGAACATAATATCGAAGTTCCTAAAACTTGGGATCAACTCTATGAAGCTTCTAAAAAATTGAAAGAAGCTGGAGTTTATGGATTGTCTGTTCCGTTCGGAACAAATGACTTAATGGCAACACGCTTCTTGAACTTCTACGTACGTAGTGGTGGTGGAAGCCTATTGACAAAAGATCTTAAAGCAGATTTGACAAGCCAACTTGCTCAAGATGGTATTAAATACTGGGTTAAATTGTATAAAGAAATCTCACCTCAAGATTCTTTGAATTTTAATGTACTTCAACAAGCTACATTGTTCTATCAAGGAAAAACAGCATTTGACTTTAACTCTGGCTTCCATATTGGAGGAATTAATGCCAACAGTCCTCAATTGATTGATTCGATTGATGCTTATCCTATTCCAAAAATCAAAGAGTCTGATAAAGATCAAGGAATTGAAACCTCAAACATTCCAATGGTTGTTTGGAAAAATTCAAAACATCCAGAAGTTGCTAAAGCATTCTTAGAATCACTTTATAATGAAGAAGACTATGTTAAATTCCTTGATTCCACTCCAGTAGGTATGTTACCAACTATTAAGGGGATTAGCGATTCTGCAGCCTATAAAGAAAATGAAACTCGTAAGAAATTTAAACATGCTGAAGAAGTAATTACTGAAGCTGTTAAAAAAGGTACTGCTATTGGTTATGAAAATGGACCAAGTGTACAAGCTGGTATGTTGACTAACCAACACATTATTGAACAAATGTTCCAAGATATCATTTCAAATGGAACAGATCCTATGAAAGCAGCAAAAGAAGCAGAAAAACAATTAAACGATTTATTTGAGGCTGTTCAGTAGATGTAAAAGACTAGAAAATAGGTGGGCTAGCCTAGCCTAGCCCAATCTTGTAAAAGAAGGGAGAAGGAGAATGGTTAAAGAACGTAATTTAACTCGCTGGATATTTGTTTTGCCAGCTATGATTATTGTAGGATTACTATTTGTTTATCCGTTTTTCTCGAGTATTTTTTATAGCTTTACCAATAAGCATTTGATTATGCCCAATTATAAATTTGTTGGTTTAGCTAACTATAAAGCTGTGCTATCAGATCCCAACTTCTTTAATGCGTTCTTTAATTCAATTAAGTGGACCGTGTTCTCATTAGTTGGTCAAGTTTTAGTAGGGTTTGTATTGGCTTTAGCTCTTCACAGAGTACGTCACTTCAAGAAATTATATAGGACCTTATTGATTGTTCCTTGGGCGTTTCCTACAATCGTCATTGCCTTTTCTTGGCAGTGGATTCTAAACGGGGTTTATGGATACTTACCTAATCTAATCGTAAAATTAGGTTTAATGGATCATACACCTGCATTTTTGACAGATAGTACATGGGCATTCCTATGTTTGGTGTTTATCAACATTTGGTTTGGAGCGCCGATGATTATGGTTAATGTGCTTTCAGCTTTGCAAACAGTACCAGAAGAACAATTTGAAGCTGCTAAGATAGATGGTGCTTCAAGTTGGCAGGTGTTCAAGTTTATTGTCTTTCCACATATTAAAGTGGTTGTAGGTCTTTTAGTTGTTTTGAGAACTGTATGGATCTTTAATAACTTTGATATCATCTACCTAATTACTGGTGGTGGACCAGCCAATGCTACAACGACGCTTCCAATTTTTGCATACAACCTCGGTTGGGGAACTAAATTATTGGGTCGTGCTTCAGCAGTTACAGTATTGCTCTTTATCTTCTTGGTGGCGATTTGCTTTATCTACTTTGCTATCATCAGTAAGTGGGAAAAGGAGGGTAGAAAATAATGAAGAAGAAATCCAGTATTTATTTAGATATTCTCTCACATGTACTTTTAGTTGGTGCGACCATCGTTGCAATTTTCCCATTGGTATGGATTATCATATCTTCTGTCAAGGGGAAAGGGGAATTAACTCAGTATCCAACACGATTTTGGCCTGAACAATTTACATTAGATTATTTCACTCATGTTATTAACGATTTGCACTTTATTGATAACATTCGAAACAGTTTAATCATTGCCTTAGCTACAACCGTTATTGCGATTATTATTTCTGCTATGGCAGCCTATGGTATTGTTCGATTCTTCCCTAAATTGGGAGCAATCATGTCTAGATTACTTGTTATTACCTATATTTTCCCACCAATTTTGTTAGCAATTCCATATTCAATTGCTATTGCTAAAGTTGGATTAACAAATAGTTTATTTGGCTTGATGATGGTTTATCTATCTTTTAGTGTTCCATATGCAGTTTGGCTCTTAGTTGGATTTTTCCAAACAGTTCCAATTGGAATTGAAGAAGCAGCTAGAATTGATGGTGCAAATAAATTTGTTACATTTTATAAAGTTGTGCTACCGATTGTAGCACCAGGTATTGTAGCAACAGCTATTTATACATTTATCAATGCTTGGAATGAATTCCTGTATGCTTTGATTTTGATTAACAATACAGGAAAGATGACAGTAGCAGTAGCCCTTCGTTCACTTAATGGTTCAGAAATACTAGACTGGGGAGATATGATGGCAGCATCTGTTATTGTAGTTCTTCCATCAATTATTTTCTTCTCTATCATCCAAAATAAAATTGCAAGTGGATTATCAGAAGGATCTGTGAAATAAACGAAAGAAGGAAAAAAATGAATAAGAGAGTCCTTTATTCAAAACTAGGAATTTCTGTTATAGGCATTAGTCTTTTAATGGGAGTACCCACTTTGATTCATGCGAATGAATTAAACTATGGTCAACTGTCCTTATCTCCTGTTTTTCAAGGAGGTTCATATCAACTGAACAATAAGAGTATAGATATCAGCCCTTTGTTTTTAGATAAATTATCTGGAGAGAGTCAGACAGTAGTAATGAAATTTAGAGCAGATGAACCAAACTCGCTTCAAGCTTTGTTTGGTCTGTCTAATAGTAAAGCAGGCTTTAAAAATAATTACTTTTCAATTTTCATGAGAGATTCTGGTGAGGTAGGTGTAGAAATAAGAGACGCTCAAAAGGGAATAAATTATTTATTTTCTAGACCAGCTTCATTATGGGGAAAGCATAAAGGACAGGCAGTTGAAAATACACTAGTATTTGTATCTGATTCTAAAGATAAGACATACACAATGTATGTTAATGGGATAGAAGTGTTCTCTGAAACAGTTGATACATTTTTACCAATTTCAAATATAAATGGTATAGATAAGGCAACACTAGGAGCTGTTAATCGTGAAGGTAAGGAACATTACCTCGCAAAAGGAAGTATTGATGAAATCAGTCTATTTAACAAAGCAATTAGTGATCAGGAAGTCTCAACTATTCCCTTGTCAAATCCATTTCAGTTAATTTTCCAATCAGGAGATTCTACTCAAGCTAACTATTTTAGAATACCGACACTATATACATTAAGTAGTGGAAGAGTTCTATCAAGTATTGATGCACGTTATGGTGGAACTCATGATTCTAAAAGTAAGATTAATATCGCAACTTCTTATAGTGATGATAATGGGAAAACGTGGAGTGAGCCAACTTTTGCTATGAAGTTTAATGACTATGAGGAGCAGTTAGTTTACTGGCCACGAGATAATAAATTAAAGAATAGTCAAATTAGTGGAAGTGCTTCATTTATAGATTCATCCATTGTTGAAGATAAAAAATCTGGGAAAACGATATTATTAGCTGATGTTATGCCTGCTGGTATTGGAAATAATAATGCAAATAAAGCTGATTCAGGTTTTAAAGAAATAAACGGTCATTATTATTTAAAACTAAAGAAGGATGGAGATAATGATTTCCGTTATACAGTCAGAGAAAATGGAGTCGTTTACGATGAAACGACTAATAACCCTACAAATTATACTGTAAATGATAAGTATGAAGTTTTGGAGGGAGGTAAGTCTTTAACAGTCGAACAATATTCGGTGGATTTTGATAGTGGTTCTTTAAGAGAAACGCACAATGGAAAACAGGTTCCTATGAATGTTTTCTACAAAGATTCTTTATTTAAAGTGACTCCTACTAATTATATAGCAATGACAACTAGTCAGAATAGAGGAGAGAGTTGGGAACAATTTAAGTTATTGCCTCCGTTCTTAGGAGAAAAACATAATGGAACTTATTTATGTCCTGGACAAGGCTTAGCATTAAAATCAAGTAACAGATTAATTTTTGCAACATATACTAGTGGAGAACTAACTTATCTCATTTCTGATGATAGTGGTCAAACATGGAAGAAATCCTCAGCTCCAATTCCGTTTAAGAATGCGACAGCAGAAGCGCAAATGGTTGAAATGAGAGATGGTGTGATTAGAACATTCTTTAGAACTACTACAGGTAAGATTGCCTATATGACTAGTAGAGATTCTGGAGAAACATGGTCAGAAGTTTCGTATATCGATGGAATTCAACAAACTTCATATGGTACACAAGTATCTGCAATTAAATACTCTCAATTAATTGATGGAAAAGAAGCAGTCATTTTGAGTACACCAAATTCTAGAAATGGCCGTAAGGGAGGTCAATTAGTTGTCGGTTTAGTCAATGAAGAAGATGATAGTATTGATTGGAAGTACCACTATGACATTGATTTGCCTTCGTATGGTTATGCATATTCTGCGATTACAGAATTGCCAAATCATCACATAGGTGTATTGTTTGAAAAATATGATTCATGGTCGAGAAATGAATTGCATTTAAGCAATGTAGTTCAGTATATAGATTTGGAAATTAATGATTTAACAAAATAAAGGAGAAAAAAACATGGTTAAATACGGTGTTGTTGGAACAGGATATTTTGGAGCTGAGTTAGCTCGTTATATGCAAAAGAATGATGGAGCAGAAATTACTCTTCTCTATGATCCAGATAATGCAGAGGCGATTGCAGAAGAATTGGGAGCAAAAGTAGCAAGCTCCCTAGATGAGTTGGTTTCTAGCGATGAAGTAGATTGTGTTATCGTCGCAACACCGAGTAATTTACATCGTGAGCCAGTATTATTAGCCGCTAAGAATGGTAAACATGTATTCTGTGAAAAACCAATCGCTTTATCTTATGAAGATTGTAAGGTTATGGTTGAAACTTGTAAAGAAAACAATGTAACCTTTATGGCAGGACATATTATGAACTTCTTTAATGGTGTCCATCATGCAAAAGAACTCATTAATCAAGGAGTGATTGGAGACGTTCTATATTGTCACACTGCTCGTAATGGTTGGGAAGAGCAACAACCGTCAGTATCATGGAAAAAAATTCGTGAAAAATCAGGCGGTCATTTGTATCACCACATCCATGAATTGGATTGCGTGCAATTCCTTATGGGTGGTATGCCTGAAACTGTAACCATGACAGGTGGAAATGTAGCCCATGAAGGTGAAAATTTCGGTGATGAAGATGATATGATTTTTGTCAATATGGAATTTTCTAATAAGCGTTTTGCCTTGTTAGAGTGGGGTTCAGCTTATCGTTGGGGCGAACATTATGTCTTAATCCAAGGAACAAAGGGTGCAATCCGCTTAGACTTATTCAACTGTAAAGGAACTCTTAAGCTAGATGGACAAGAAAGTTATTTCTTGATTCACGAATCTCAAGAAGAAGATGATGATCGTACTCGTATCTATCATAGTACAGAGATGGATGGAGCAATTGCTTATGGTAAACCAGGTAAACGTACTCCGTTATGGCTATCATCTGTCATTGATAAAGAAATGCGCTATCTGCATGAGATTATGCAGGGAGCTCCAGTATCAGAAGAATTTGCAAAACTATTGACAGGTGAAGCTGCTCTAGAAGCAATTGCTACTGCAGATGCTTGTACAAAATCTATGTTTGAAGATCGTAAAGTAAAACTGTCTGAAGTTGTACAGTAACATTGGTATTCTCCTATTATAGGTCGACTAGCTCCTCTGAAAGTACTTTTAGAGGAGCTGTTTGACTTGTCTAGTTTTTGAAACTGAAATCTATTCTACTACAAAGTATTGAAAGCGCTTCACGAATGATATATAATAAACTCATAAGAACAAAGAAAAGGAGGAAAGAGGATGCCACAGATTACTAAAGAAGCCTTGATTGCACAAATCAAAGATG
>CAKQBM010000051.1 GCA_934216185.1 uncultured Streptococcus sp.
GGAATTACAGCAGTAACAGCAGTGAATCCAGTAGGAAAAGAAAAAGCTTTAGACGTAATTCAAAAAGCAACAGAAGCCAAACTTGCAGAAATTGATAAGAATGAAAAATTATCAGATAAAGAAAAAGACAAAGCTAAGGCAGAAGTTGCTAAAGTCGCTATTGATGCAGTGAACGCAATCATTGCAGCAGCAGATCAAACAGCAGTAGATAGTGCGAAGACAACTGGAATTACAGCAGTAACAGCAGTGAATCCAGTAGGAAAAGAAAAAGCTTTAGACGTAATTCAAAAAGCAACAGAAGCTAAACTTGCAGAAATTGATAAGAATGATAAGTTATCGGCTAAAGAAAAAGCAGAAGCAAAAGCAAAAGTTGCTAAAGCAGCAATCGATGCAGTGAACGCAATTATTGCAGCAGCAGATCAAACAGCAGTAGATAATGCAAAAAATGCTGGAACAACAGCAGTAGAAGCAGTAAATCCAGTAGGAAAAGAAAAAGCACTAGCAGAAATTGATAAAGCATTAGCAGCAAAAGAAAAAGCAATCGAAGCTAATGACAAACTTTCAGATGCAGAAAAACAAGTAGCTAAAGAAGCCGCTAAAAAAGCAGCAGATGACGCTAAGAAAGCAATCAATGAAGCAACAGATCAAGCTTCAGTAGATGCAAAACAAATTGAAGGAACAAAAGCTGTATCAGAAGTAAATCCAGTAGGAAAAGATAAAGCAAAAGCAGAAATCGAAGCAACAAAAGCAGCGAAAGAAAAAGCAATTGATTCAAATCCAGATTTAACAGATGCTCAAAAAGCAGAAGCTAAAGCGAAAATTGCAGAAGAAGCTAAGAAAGCAATTGATGCAATTGACAAAGCAAAAACAACAGAAGAAGTTGCATCAGCTAAAGAATCAGGAAAATTAGCAATAGAAAAAGAAGCAGAGAAAGCAGAAATTGAAGCAGCAAAAGCAGCAAAAGCAAAAGCAATTGATGCAAGAACTGATTTGACAGATGATGAGAAAGCAAAAGCAAAAGCAAAAGTTGCAGAAGAAGCTAAGAAAGCAATCGAAGCAATCGAAAATGCTAAAACTCATAATGATGTGTTAGCAAAAACTGAAACTGGTAAAGATGATATCAAGAAAATAAATCCAATCGGCGGTAAAGAAAAAGCTAAGAAAGCAATAGATGAAGCCTTAGCAGCAAAAGAAAAAGCAATCGATGCAAGAACAGACTTATTGCCAGAAGAAAAAGAAGCAGCTAAAAAAGCGGCAAGAGAAGAAGCAGAAGCAGCGAAAAATGCAATTGATAAAGCAACAACTTCAGATGACATCAAAAAAGTTTTAGACAATGGGTTAGATAAAATTGCAAAAGTAAACCCATTAGGTGCAAAAGAAGAGGCTAAGAAATCTATTGAAGAAAGATTAGCTGACAAAGAAAAAGAAATTGATGCAAGAACAGATTTAACTCCTGAAGAAAAAGCTAAGGCGAAAGCATTGGCACGTGAAGAAGCAAAAGCAGCGAAGGATGCAATCGATAAAGCAACAAGTATCGAGGGTATTGAAAAAGCTTTAAGACCATTCTTATACCAAATTGATCAAGATGCATTAGTATTTGATAGACCAGCATTAGATATTGAAACTGCCTTACAAGCATCTGTTACTGGAGTAGTAACAGTTGAACGTGGAAAAGCAATTAGTCAAGCTGATATTATTTCAAAACTGAACTTACCAGAAACAGTTACAGTGATGAATATTGACTTACCTGATACAACTACACTAGGTAGAAAGTTTGCTAAGGTAACATTAAGACTACCAGGTGGAAAAGAAACAACTGTAAATGTTCCAGTTGAAGTTACTCCACAAAAAAATAAAGATGTGATACCTTCATATAATGGTGGGAATGATGGAAATTCTGGCAATAACGCAGCTAATAACACTGATGCAAAAGTGAATAAAGCTAAGTTAGAAGGTGCTATCCATCAATTAGATGAATTGATCATTAAAGAATCAGCTAAGCTTGATGCAGAAACTGCAAAAGAAGCGAATGACTTATTAGCAGACGCTAAGAAAGTATTTGCTAATGCAGACGCAAGTCAAGCAGAAGTGGATGCAATGGTGAAACGTATCGAAGACTTCATGGCGAAAGTTGCTCCAGCAACTAATCATGCAACTCCAGCTAATGACCAAGCTGCTCAAACACCAGCTGTAGCTCCAGCTACAACTCAAGCAGCAGCAAATGCGCGTAAAGCAGCTAAAGAATTACCAAATACAGGTACAGCAGATTCTACTGTAGCTATGGTAGCAGCTGCCGCAAGTGCATTACTTGGTCTTGGTCTTGCAGGCCGTCGTCGTAAAGAAGACGAAGAAGCTTAATTGGTAGATTATTTGATACTTATCAGATGATAAATCCAATTTTCAAAGCTTAAACAAGTACCTCTCATAACATAAAATCTCCTAGCAGGAAAGTCTGCTAGGAGATTTATAAGGTAAGCGCGTCATAACAATGTATCTATCATTAATGCAACGCCTCCTGTATACTGTAACCGTCCAATAACGAAATCTCCAGACTAGGGAACTCACTGTATACTATAGTGAAAGTAAAATTATTGGAGTATATTTTAATGTCGCAATCTATTGTTCCTGTATAGGTTACACAATCTCGTTTGTGGGGGACGTAAAGACTATTTTAAAGCTCTTTACTGGGATAATCAACTTTATAAACGTTTTGAGAAAGGTAACTGGATTTGGCCAAGTACAGAAAAGGATGTCAAAGTTCTAATATCAGAACAAGTAGACTGGCTAATGAGAAGCTTTTCTATCACTTCAAAATAAATTTAATATTAGTGTATAATACAGAGGGTAAATCTGTAATGAAAATCTATTTTCATCAAGGAAGTCAAATAACTCAATAACACAGGAATTCCATTCCCCTAGAAAGGTTAAACAAATGAAATCATATAAGAAATTTACGATTCTTGCTCTGGCTCTTCTTGGATTCACTAGCCAAACAGTTTTAGCCAATGATGCTAGTCATTCTACGAATAACTCTACCGGTAGTTCAACTACTGGCTCTGCAAATGCTTCTCAAGCCCAGCCAACGAGCCCGAGCCCTAGTTCGAGTGAGCAGGAGACAAAGCCAACTCTTCCTACTGAGTCTAAGCTACAAACTGGTTGGGTAAAAGAAGATGGGAAGTGGACTTATTATAGTCAAACGGGTGTCAAATTTACAGATACTCTTTATGAGGGCTACCTATTTGATAAGAATGGTTACTTACTTGAAAATAGCTGGTATCAGATGGCTAACAAGTGGTACTACGCCAATGGTTCAGGAAAATATCTGTCCAACCAATGGAGTCAAATCAATGGTAAGTGGTATGCATTTGATCAAAATGGTGTCATGATGGCTAATACCTGGAAGGGAAATTATTACCTGAAATCCAGTGGGGCTATGGCAGATAAAGAATGGGTGTACGATTCTAACTACTCTAGCTGGTTTTATCTCAAGTCAGGTGGGCACTATGCTGAACAGCAATGGGTTGGCTCTTACTATCTAAAATCTGGTGGCTACATGGCTCACAAAGAATGGATTTATGATCAAGATTACAAAGCTTGGTATTATCTTAAAGAAGATGGCGTTTATGTCACTGGAACTTATACTATTGATGGAAGTAGTCATTTTTTCAAAGATAATGGTAAATGGGTGCAAGAACTTCCAAAAGGATTTGAAAAGGGGCACTATAGTAAGACTATCTTCCTAGATCCTGGGCATGGTGGACGTGATTTGGGCGCTTACTATTATGGAATAGCTGAAAAAGATTTGAATCTACAGGTCTCTCGTAAATTACGGAAACGTTTAGAAGAATTGGGCTATACAGTTTTAACATCCCGTGATAGTGATGTGGATGTTGACTTTGTGACAGAGCGTTCTCGTATGGTAAATAAGACGAATGCAGACTTCTTTATTAGTATTCATTTTAACGCTACTGGGAATGACACAACACTGAATCTGGGAATACAGACTTATTCTTATAAGGAAGATGCAGGTTACCCGAGCAAGATTAATCAGTACTGGCATAATAATCCAGACCGTATAAGTGAAAGTAATCGTTTGGCCACTGACCTTCATTCATCTCTCTTGACCGAGACAGGAGCTAGAGATGCTGGACTTTTGCAAGCCACCTTCGCTGTTCTTCGTGAGACTGCGAAACCTGCTGTGTTATTAGAGTTGGGTTATATGGATAATTCAGAAGAAAACCAACGAATCCGTAGTGAACAATACCAAGATAAGTTAGTTGAAGGCATTATTAAAGGAATCCAAAAATATTACGCTGGAAATTAAGAAACTAGATCAAACTAAGCTTTGGAGATTGTCCTAGGCTTAGTTTTTTGCATTTGTAATGTCATTCATAACATTAAATTGTCTGAAAATTTATTGAAAAATGAGTGGAAATATGATATAATGAAACGTAAAATTAATTCAGGTTTCCTGAACCAATAGGAGTAAACAATGAAAAAATTAGGTTTTGTCCTTTTATCTTCAGCCTTGCTATTGACAGCTTGTGCAGTCCGTTTTGAAAAATCAGCAAATACAACCGATTCCTCTAAGGTGACAGCCTTGTCTGAAGACAAGCAGAAAATGCTTGATAAGGCCACTGCTGATTATAAAACTTTTGTTCAAGAACAAATCGATAAACTCTTGACAGATACGGAAGGCTTTGTAAAACTGTTGAAAGAAGGCAAGTTAGAAGAAGCTAAGAAGGTCTATCCATTGATTCGTATGTCTTATGAGCGTTCAGAACCGATTGCCGAGAGTTTTGGTGAGTCAGATGTCAAGATTGACTTCCGTTTGGCAGACTACATGGACGAAAACAAGACAGAAGAAGGATGGTCTGGTTTCCATCGTATTGAGCGTATCCTTTGGGAAGACAATACAACTAAAGGAACTGAAAGCTATGGTGATCAGTTGGTAAATGATATCAAGGAATTGAAAGCCAAGATTGCAACTGTTGATGTGGACTACAAGGTTATGCTGACTGGAGCAGTTGACTTGCTTAACGAAGTAGCAACAAGTAAGATTACAGGTGAGGAGGAAATTTATTCTCATACAGACTTGTATGACTTCCGTGCCAATATTGAGGGTGCTGAGAAGATTTTCCAACTCTTTAAACCTTTAATTGAAAAATCAGACGCTAACCTAGTTAAAGAATTGGAAGCAGATTTCAAGTCGGTTAATAGTTTGTTGGACAAACACATGACCGACAAGGAACACTACAAGCTCTATACTGATTTGACAAAAGAAGATACCAAAGAATTGTCAGAAGCTGTGACAAAACTTGGTGAACCTCTATCACAAATGGGTAAATTTCTTAGTGGAGAATAAGAGTCATGACTGAAAAAGACGAAAAGTTTTTTGAGAAGAAAATGGACCGTCGAGAATTTCTAAAAAAAGCAGGGATTGGAGGGGCTGGTTTAGCGCTAGGACTCTCTGGTGCTTCTGCTTTTTTCGCACCTAAGCTAGGAAGTCAGGAAAAAATCTCGTACGGAAATGAAAAAATTGCTTTTTATGGCAAGCATCAAGCTGGGATTAGTACGCCCATGCAAAAGAATATCTATTTTGTCGTTTTGGACTTGCATACGACGGATAAGGATAAGATTATTCAGTTGTTCAAGGATTGGACGAATTATAGTGCCAAGTTGGTTGAGGGAGAGTTGGTCAAAAAAGATGGACAGAATGCTCTCTTGCCTCCGAGTGATACTGGTGAAACAGTCGGGCTTAACCCTCATCGTTTGACGCTGACTTTTGGTGTGTCTGCAAGTTTCTTGAAAAAGATGAACTTGGAAAACAAGCGTCCTCAAGTGTTCAGAGATTTACCGCCTTTTCCTAAAGAGCAATTGCGTGAAAAATATACTGGTGGGGATATTGTGATCCAGGCCTGTGCCGATGATGAGCAAGTTGCCTTTCATGCGATTCGCAATCTCATCCGTAAGGGGAGAAATGCAGTGACCCTTCGTTGGAGTCAGTCTGGATTTGCAGCTATCGGAGATCGAATGGAGACTCCGCGTAACCTCTTCGGTTTTAAGGATGGAACAGCAAATCCAACCAAGGAGAAAGACTTTGACCGTGTTATCTGGGCTGATAGTAAGGACTGGATGGAAAATGGTTCTTATATGGCAGTTCGTCGTATTCAGATGTTTTTAGAGACCTGGGATCGCACTAGTCTTGAAGAACAAGAAAATACCTTTGGTCGTTACAAGGAAAGTGGTGCCCCCTTTGGTAAGAAAAATGAGTTTGATGAAGTGGATTTGAGTCTCTTACCTGATGATTCGCATGTTCGTTTGGCTAAGGAAGTGGAGAAACCACTTTTGCGACGTTCTTATTCATATTCTGATGGGATTGATGAAAAAACTGGTCAGTTTGATACGGGCTTGCTCTTCATTTCTTTCCAGAAGGATCCTGATAATTTTGTCAAGGTTCAAACCAATCTAGGTGCTACAGATAAGATGAATGAATACATCACTCACATCGGTAGTGGACTCTTTGCTTGCTTTGGTGGTGTGGAGAAAGGAGGCTACATTGGTCAGAAATTATTGGAAGGTTAGAAGCTGGTTCTTGGTTTTAGCTTTGTCACTTTTAATTCTTTCCCCAGCAGGTGCTCAAGAAAGTCTGAGTTCTTACTTTGTGAAAATCACAGATGCGTCCAAAGCGGTCAAAAATGGCAATCAGTCTGAGGCTCAGAAACTCCTTACAGAGATGGCAACAGACTTCGAAAGAGTAGAAGACAGCAATTCTGAGGCTGGTAAGCTTGTTAAGGAAAAGTTAGCTCAATCAGGCGAGATTACGGAAGACAAACTCACCGAAATTTCTTCAGCCCTACTAGCCTTTGAAAAAGAACAAAATCCTGTTGACTTAGATGCGGAAAAGGAAAAATTGGTAAACCGTCTAAGTCCTCGTTTTGGAGCCTTAGAGCAGGCCATTGCCTCCAAAGATTTGGAAAAGATCCGAGAAGCTTTTAAGAAAATGAATTCCACTTGGACTATCAATGAAAGTGTGGTTCGTGACAATAGTACGGCCCATTATGGACGTGTTGAAACAGCTATTTCTTTCTTGCGTAGTAGTATGGAAACCGAGCCTACAGACTTTAACTCCATCCAGACTTCCTTCGAGGACTTAAAAAAGGCTATTGATGATTTTGTAACTGGAAAAGAAGTAGTAGAAACATCTTCGGATTTGACTCTCAAAGACGGCATTGCCCTTTTGAAGAAGGCTTTGGAACAATTCCAAGCTGGTGACCAATCATCAGGAGCAGCCAGTATGAAGGAATTCATCACTATCTGGCCAACGATTGAAGGTTCTGTTAGCACGACCAATCCTTCCCTCTATACACGAGTGGAGAGTGAAAGCCCTGTGATCATGGTCAAGGGAAGTGAGAAGGAATACCGAGAAAAATTAGAAAAACTGATTGCAGATTTATCACAAATTGATACTAGCGCACGTTACAATGCCTTTGATGCTATGCTGATTCTCCTAAGAGAAGGTGTAGAGGCTCTCTTAATCGTTATGGCCTTGGTGACGACCTTGAAAGCAGCCAAGATGCGTAAAGGGCTCAAGTGGGTTTATGCTGGTGCTATCACAGGAATTATGGCCAGTCTTGTCATTGCTCTCATCCTGCAAATATCCTTTCCAGCAGTAACATCAGGCTCCAATCGTGAAATCATCGAAGGATCAGTGGGGATTTTTGCAGTAGCAATGATGATTTTGATTGGAATCTGGCTTCACAGCAAATCCTCGGTCAAAAAATGGAATGCCTTTATGGAGTCACAAATGGAAACAGTGACCAAAACAGGCTCCTTTATTTCCATGTTTACCCTCAGTTTCCTAGCTGTTTTCCGTGAGGGAGCAGAAACCATTCTCTTTTATGTTGGGATTTTACCAAGAATTTCCAGCTTTGAATTTGTCTTGGGCATTTCACTTGCCTTGCTGGTTCTGGTAATTATTGCCGTTGTGATGAACAAGGCCAGTCAATTCTTCCTGCCTCATAAGGTCTTCTTTATCCTGACTTGGATGATTTATGCTTTGGCTTTCAAGATGCTAGGAGTTAGTGTCCATGCCCTTCAGTTGACCAATATGGCACCTAACCACTTGTTGACAGGATTTCCAACGATTGACTTACTTGGAATCTACCCAAGTTGGGAAGGCTTGGTCGGTCAGCTAATCTTTGTTGTTATTGTCTTGATTGTCACTTTCAGACAGGGTGAAGAATAAATGGATAGAAAAGAATTGACAATCGTGGAACATCTGGTAGAATTTAGAAAGAGATTATTGGCAGTGGTCATTTGTTTCTTTTTGGTTTTCTGTGTTTCTCTGCTTTTTGCAGACCAGATTTACCAGTATGTGACCCAAGCTTTTCAGCAAAAGTTGATTGTTTTAGGCCCTAATGATATTTTATGGATTTACATACGTTTGGCTAGTCTGATGGCCTTTACCATCACCTTGCCTTACACGGTGTATCATATTTGGTCTTTCATCAAACCCGGTTTGAAGAAGGAAGAAGCTAGAGCTGTCTTTGCCTATATTCCGGCTAGTTTCCTTTGTTTTCTAGTTGGATTGGCTTTTGGTTTTTATTTTGTAACACCAGCCTTACTTCAGGTTTTATTAGGGTTGGGAGAAGGTCTATTTGAAACGCAGTTAACAGCTCAAAATTATCTGTCCTTTGTTTTTCAAACGACCTTGCCCTTGGCTCTGATTTTTGAATTGCCGGTTATCATTGCCTTTTTGACGTCGATTGGACTCATTGGGCCAGAATTATTGATTGCTTATCGCCGATATGCTTATTTTATCTTATTGGTACTCGCAGTCATCTTGACACCAGCTGACTTTGTTAGTGATTTGGCAATGACTGCCCCCTTGATATTACTCTATGAATTAAGTATTGCCATCAGCAAATACATTATGAAATGCAAGCAGAAAGGAGAGAAAAATGGGAATCTTACGTGATATCGGAGCACCGGGATTGATTATCATCGTTTTAGGAGCTCTCTTGATTTTTGGACCAAAACGATTGCCTGAACTAGGCGAGTCAATCGGTAAAATGCTATCTGAATTTAAAAAAGCAGTTAAAGGAACTGAAAATCAAGATAAGGAAGACTAAACCTTGTCTAATAAAAAACTTTGTACTCTGGAAGCTATTGTGTGGCTAGCTAGAGTGCAAAGTTTTTTGAGTTTTTAGTTAAAACGAAGACTAAGTACAAGGTTATTAAGAGAGCAGTGGGCATTAAAATGATTTATTATTTTTGCTTTGTAGCAAGGTAACATAGTCGCTTTTTGTGTGGAATAAGTGGGAAAGAAAAACAGTTTTTTGAGTTTGATCGATAAAGTAAAGCAAGATATATTGTCCGATAATTTTTCCTCGCGTGGGGTACTTACTGTTGATTTTTAGTCCTATTTTTTCATCTGCATCAAAGCCAGCTTCAGGAAAAGTTTCTAAACTTTTTAAGCCGTCTAAAATTCTGGCTACAGTATTCTTAGCAGACTGAGGTGATAAAAGAACAGTAGTAATGTAGTCATGAATACTGTCAATTGCCTGACTCACTTCAGTAGAAAGAATCACTTTATAAGTCATATCGTAGCCTCATATTGTCTAGGGAAGTTCCTTTTCCGGATTCGTATTCTCTTAAGGCGCGTTCAGATTGGGCTTGTAGTTCCTGAATCAATCGCTCACGATGTAAATCTTCTGCAGTTTTTATTGGCAAATCCTGTTCGAGAACAATCTGCTCGATAAAAAGACTAATAGCATCCGTCATAGTCATTCCTTTTTCCTTGATGATAGCTCTAGCTTGTTCCATTGATGACTCGTTGATTTTAAAATTGTATTGTTTAGTAAGTGATGTCGTCATGGTATATCTCCAGTCTATACGATATATATCTAGTATATATCTTTTATATTTTTTAGGCAAGAGAAAACTTTGTACTCTAGAAACCATCGTGTGACTAGCTAGAGTGCAAAGTTTTTTTGAGTCTGGAACATGAAAACAGCAGTTGATTTCAAGAAAGAAAAAAGAACAGCCGAAACTGTTCTCTTATCATTATTTGAGACCGTATTTTTTGTTGAAACGATCCACGCGTCCATCTGCTTGAGTGAACTTTTGACGTCCAGTGTAGAATGGGTGTGAGTCTGATGAAATTTCCACACGGATCAATGGGTAAGTTTCGCCTTCGAACTCAACTGTTTCGTTAGAGCGTTTTGTTGAACCGCTAAGGAATTGGTAACCAGTAGTTGTGTCCATGAAGACAACTGGGCGATATTCTGGATGGATATCTTTTTTCATTTTGCAATATTTCCTTTCTGCCATGGTCTCTTTGCGAGCCATAGATTGTTACCATACTAGTCTATCAGATTCTGAAAAGTTTGGCAAGTATTTTATCAGTTTTTAAGCAAGTTTTTTAACTTTTGGTAGATGATTTCGTTTTCCTCTAGGCTATAGGAATTAGCCCCACTTGCTAGAGGGTGGCCTCCTCCATCATGTTCTTTGGCAATTTCATTGATAGGATGAATTTTACTGCGTAAGCGAACGCGGTAGTGGCCATCAGCCTGCTCTACAAAAATTCCCCAGAGACTCACACTGTCAATACGTCCAGGTGCACCGACAATGGCTGCAGTTTCAGCATCGGTGACATTGAATCGTTTTAAGATTTCCTGACTCAGGATAACGCGCGCTGCGCCATTTTCATCCACCTCCAGATGGTCGTAAATGTAGCCTTGAAGTTTAGCAATTTTGTAGCTCATAGTGTCCATTTTGCGGGTGAGAGCCGCAAAGTCAAAGTTCTGTTCTCTTAGATAGGCAGCCAGACGAAGAGTCCGTGCAGTGGTAGAAGGGTAGAGGAAGCGACCTGTATCACCAACAATTCCTGCAAAGAGTAATTCAGCAGCGCGATCTGACAAGGCCAGCTGGGTTGTTTGGGCAAATAGGGTAATCATCTCACTAGCGCTACTTGAACTAGTATCCACCCAAGATAGGTCACCGTATACATCATCATTTGGATGGTGATCAATCTTAATGAGAAAATCACCTTGACTATAGCGCTTATCATCGATACGAGCAGTATTCGCCGTATCACAGACGATGACAAGGGCACCTTGGTAGGCACTATCTTCCACAAGATCCATTTCCGCCATCCAAGTAAGAGTTGGTTCATCAAAACCAACAGCTTTGATGGTTTTTTCTGGGAAATGATGTTTGAGAAGAGCTTTTAATCCCACCTGACTTCCCAAGGCATCAGGGTCTGGTTTCATATGACGATGAATGATAATCGTGTCGTATTCTTTAATTTTTTCTAAAATTTGATGGCAAATTTCCATAAATAACCTCAATTCTTTCTCATTTCATTGTAGCACAAGAATTTTTATTTTTAAAATGAAAAAGATGTGATATAATGGAGAAAGATAAATTGAGGAGGACGATATGGCATTAGCAAAAATTGTATTTGCCAGTATGACCGGTAATACCGAAGAAATCGCAGATATTGTAGCTGATAAATTAAGAGAATTAGGCTTGGATGTCGATGTTGATGAATGTACAACTGTGGACGCTTCAGACTTCTTGGAAGCAGACATCGCTATCGTTGCGACCTATACTTATGGTGATGGAGAATTGCCAGATGAGATGATGGACTTCTACGAAGA
>CAKQBM010000052.1 GCA_934216185.1 uncultured Streptococcus sp.
GTGCTAAAGGTGAGCAGACCTTTGCCTTTACTTATGAGACTGAACCAGATAATCTCAACTATTTGACAACCAGTAAGGCAGCTACTTCAAACATTACTAGTAACGTCATTGATGGATTGCTTGAAAACGACCGCTATGGGAATCTTATTCCCTCTATGGCAGAGGACTGGTCTGTTTCTAAGGATGGTTTGACCTATACCTATAAAATTCGTAAAGACGCCAAGTGGTATACTGCAGAAGGTGAAGAGTATGCTCCTGTTAAGGCTCAGGACTTTGTGACAGGTCTTAAATATGCAACAGATAAGAAATCAGAAGCCCTTTACTTGGTACAAGATTCGATCAAAGGTCTGGATGCCTATGCAAAAGGTGAAATCACAGACTTTGCCCAAGTCGGGATTAAAGCCCTTGACGATCAAACAGTCCAATACACCTTGAACAAACCTGAAAGTTTTTGGAATTCTAAAACAACCATGGGTGTGCTTGCACCAGTCAATGAAGAGTTTTTGAACTCAAAAGGGGATGATTTTGCCAAGGCTGGAGATCCGAGCAGTATTCTCTACAATGGACCTTTCGTTTTGAAATCTCTAGTAGCGAAATCATCTGTAGAGTTTGCGAAAAATCCTAATTACTGGGATAAGGACAATGTGCATATTGACAAGGTCAAATTGTCATTCTGGGATGGGCAAGATACCAGCAAACCAGCAGAAAACTTTAAAGATGGTAGCCTTACAGTAGCTAGACTTTATCCTACAAATGCAAGTTTCGCAGAGCTTGAGAAGAGCATGAAAGACAATATTGTCTATACTCAACAAGACTCTACGACTTATCTAGTTGGTACAAATATTGACCGCCAGTCCTATAAATATACTTCTAAGACCAGCGACGAACAAAAGACATCTACTAAAAAGGCTCTCTTAAACAAGGATTTCCGCCAAGCTATTGCCTTTGGTTTTGACCGTACAGCCTATGCTTCACAAGTGAACGGTGCTAGTGGTGCTAGCAAAATCTTGCGTAATCTCTTTGTACCACCAACATTTGTTCAAGCAGATGGGAAAAACTTTGGAGATATGGTCAAAGAAAAATTGGTGACTTACGGGGATGAATGGAAGGATGTTAATCTTGCCGATGCCCAAGATGGTCTTTACAATCCAGACAAGGCTAAGGCTGAATTTGCCAAGGCTAAGTCAGCTTTACAGGCAGAAGGCGTGACCTTCCCAATTCATTTGGATATGCCAGTTGACCAGACAGCAACTACAAAAGTTCAACGTGTCCAATCTTTCAAACAATCGGTTGAAGAAACCTTGGGTGCAGATAATGTCGTAATTGATATTCAACAACTACAAAAAGACGAAGTAAACAATATTACCTACTTTGCTGAAACAGCAGCTGGAGAAGATTGGGATATTTCAGATAATGTTGGTTGGGGTCCTGACTTTGCAGATCCATCTACCTACCTTGATATTATCAAACCTTCTGTAGGAGAAAGTACTAAAACATATTTAGGGTTTGACTCAGGGAAAGATAATGTAGCTGCTAAAAAAGTAGGTCTATATGACTATGAGAAATTAGTAACTGAAGCTGGAAATGAGACAACAGATGTAGCAAAACGTTATGATAAATACGCTGCAGCCCAAGCTTGGTTGACAGATAGTGCCTTGATTATCCCTACGACATCACTTACTGGTCGTCCAATCTTGTCTAAGATGGTACCATTTACGATGCCGTTTGCCTTCTCTGGTAACAAGGGAACAAGCGATCCGCTCCTATACAAATACTTGGAACTTCAAGACAAGGCAGTCACTGTAGATGAATACCAAAAAGCTCAAGAAAAATGGATGAAAGAAAAAGCAGAATCCAATAAAAAAGCGCAAGAAGAACTTGCCAAACATGTCAAATAAAGGTAAGGGAGTTGGTTTGTAGCCGACTCCTTTATAATTCTTCGAAAATCAAATCAAACCACGTCAGCTTCCATCTGCAACCTCAAAACAGTGTTTTGAGCAAGCTGCAGCTAGCGCCCTAGTTTGCTTTTTGATTTTCATTGAGTATTAGCTATCTTGTAGTAAAAAATCCTGAGAATTTCTAACTCTCAGGATTTTCTTTTATCTTACTGTTGTGGTTGCTGTTGAACTGGTGGATTTTGTGGCGTTGGTTGTACTGGTTGTGTTTGCTGAACAGTCTGACCAGCTTGTCCTTGATTAGGATCGGTTGCTGGAGCATTATTGGGTTGTTGACCTACCGTAGTACTTGCCTGTGTAGTTGAACTTTCAGCTGTTGAGGATTGTTGAGTAGAGGGTTCAGTCCATATTGGGCGAGCTCCATTTTTGAATACAAATTCCCCGTTTCTGAAAAGTCCGTCTGGCATCGTCCAGTCTTCTGGATGAGTATCTTCTGATAGATACGTTATCATTGAGCGATAAACCTTAGCAGCAACTAGGAAACCATCTCCAATGATTGGAGTTAAACGATTTGAGTAACCAGTCCATACAGCCATAGAATACTTACGAGTATAACCTACAAACGATTCATCTGGAGCTACGTAGCCAGTGTTCTTGATATACTTTTCAATTTCGTCGTCAGTATAGTTAGAAGTACCTGTCTTACCTGCTTGTGGAAGCCATGGTAGGTAAGCACCACGTCCGATTCCGTAAGCCAAAACAGTTTTCATCATTTCGGTCATCATATAGGCAGTAGTTTCTTTCATAGCCCGAGTACCGGCATCAGAAAATTCTTTTTCACTACCGTCACTAAAGACGATTTTATTGATATACATTGGTTTGTGGTAAATACCACCATTAGCAAAGGCGGCATAAGCAGCAGCCATTTTTTCACTACTTGCACCGTATTGTTTGTTAGATTCTGTTGTATTACTTGAAATGGCGTTAGCATAGTATATGCTTGGGTAATCAATACCTAAGCCATTTAGGAAAGTTTTAGCTCTATCTAGACCGACCTTATTCAAAGTCTCAACGGCTGTGACATTTCGTGATTGTTGAAGAGCATATTGGATTGTAATGTTTCCAAAGTAGCCATGATCCCAGTTGTAGAGTGGAGTATCAGTACCAGGATAGTTATAAGGAACATCATGAACAATATATGCAGTAGAGTCATAGACTCCATATTCTAAAGCGGGAGCATAGTCAGTGATTGGTTTCATAGCAGAACCCCAGTCACGATTGGTTTCCACAGCTTGGTTGGTACCAAATGAAACGTTACTTGCTTGGTGGCGAGCTCCAAGTTGGGCGATGACTTTACCATTTGAAACATCTACGACCGTAGATGCGACTTGCAAATCATCGTCAGGGTAAGAGACGTATTGATCGGAGTTGTAGATATCCCACAGATGTTTTTGAGCTTCTTGGTCTACATTTGTGTAAACATCCATCCCAGTAGTTAGAAGGTTATAGCCAGTTTCTTGTTCTACTTGGTCGATAACCTCTTTGAGATAATTGTCCATATATGCTGGATAGCTATTGACTGATTTCAAACTTTGGAGTCCATCAGTAATAGGGGTATTGATAGCCTTCTCATACTGTTCGGCAGAAATGTAGCCTTGACCTTTCATCTCTGAAAGTACCAAGTTACGACGGTCAAGGGCAGCTTCTGGATGAGAATAGGGATCGTATTGATTCGGAGCCTGAGGCATTCCAGCCAGCAAGGCTAACTGAGGTAAACTTAAATTATTGAGGTCTTTACCATAGTAGTTTTGAGCTGCTGTCTGCATTCCATAGTTACCATTAGACATGTAGACCTTATTTATATAGTAGGTCAAGATTTCTTGCTTGGTTGCTTTTTGTTCTAATTGAACAGCTAACCAAGCTTCCTGAGCCTTACGAGAAATAGTCTGGTCGGAAGTCGAGGTTGAAAAGTAAGTCAACTTAATCAACTGTTGGGTGAGAGTTGATCCACCTTGGAGGGAATTGCTTTGCAGATTGCGCAAGAAAGCTCCCAGGATACGGATGGTATCAATCCCCCTGTGGTCGAAGAAGCGATGGTCTTCGATAGAAACGATTGCCTTAACCAAATCTGTGGGAATATCATTAGCTTGGGCATTGACGCGGCGTTCAGAACCCAAGTCAGCAATGAGTTGATTTTTATTGTCGTAGATTTTACTAGAAGTTGTTGCAACTAGTTTACTCTCGGATAGGCTAGGAGCCTTGCTAACATAGTAGAAAAAAACTCCTCCGCCTAAGACAATGGCTGCGATAACCAAGCTTAAGAAGCTAATGCTCAGATACTTGATTAGGCGCAGAATCGTTGGTTTGTTCATCTTGTTTTACCACCTAATAAATGTTCTTTGATAACATTGAGATAGGGAATTTGAGGGAAGGCACCAGCCTTGATTTCATATCCATATTCTCGAATATATCCAAGTGGCATTGATTTTTGTCCCTTATCTTGATGATAGAAGCGAATCAAATCGAATGCCGGCAATAAGTAGGTTTCTTGCTGAGAAGAAAAGTGAAGAAGGACAAAGCAGATTCCTTGTTGGGCAAGGACTTGTTCCATATGCTGAATCTGATGTGGATGAAAATTTTTCATCGGAATCGCACGTTTTTGTTTTGTTTCCTTGGCTTCAAAATCGATGTAATATCCATTATAAACGCCAGAATAGTCCGTCGTTGAAGCTTGTCGAAAATAGGCTTCAACAATCTTGGCACGACTTCGTTGTGGATAGTCCACTCGTACGATTTGAATAGGGGTTGGTTTCTTATGTATAACAGCCAAGCCCTGAGACAAATAGTAGTCGTTGGTAGCATTGATCATCTTTTCAAAAGACATTCCTCGGTTTGCGAAATTTTTGGGTTGAGAAAGAGATGGTTGTCTTTTTTGTGATGAAAGTTTATGTGGATAGTTGACCATAATTCTCCTTATTGGTACAATAACATCACTCTATTATACCATAAATTTGCACAGAAAGGGTTAAAAATGGCTACAGCTTTGGTTTTAGGCTATTCTGCTTTTGATTTGGGTTTATTTTCTGACAAGGATCCTCGCCTTAAATTGATTAAGAAAGCGATACGTAGGGATTTAGAAACTATGGCAGCAGATGGGGTGACTTGGCTTGTATTTACAGGGACTTTGGGGTTTGAATATTGGGTTTTAGAGGTTGCTCAGGAGATGAAAACCGAGTACGGTTTCCAGTTGGCCACCATTTTTGCTTTTGAAACCCATGGGGAAAATTGGAATGAAGGCAATCAGATGAAACTGAGTCGTTTTAAGCAAGTAGACTTTGTCAAATATGCCTATCCTCGTTATGAACACAAGGGGCAGTTAAGAGACTACCAGCAGTTTTTACTGGAAAACACGAACAGTTCCTATCTTTTTTATGATGAAGAAAATGAAACGAAACTAGCTTATTTTTACCAAAAGATGAAAAATCAAGAGGACTATTTTATAAAGAGATTAACATTTGATCAATTAAATGAACTTGCAGAAAATTTTTCCGAAAATTGACGCTTTGACCTTGATTTTTGTTTGCCTTTTTTTATATAATAATACTAGCAAGCGAGAATGGAGAGAGACATGGCAAGTATTATTTTTTCAGCGAAAGATATTTTTGAACAAGAGTTTGGGCGTGAAGTCCGAGGGTATAGTAAGGTAGAAGTTGATGAGTTTTTAGACGATGTCATTAAGGACTATGAAACCTATGCTGCCTTGGTCAAGTCACTTCGTCAGGAAATTGCAGATTTGAAGGAAGAATTAGCCCGTAAACCGCAAGTGAGTTCAGCCCCAAGTCCTAGTCACCCAGATCCAATTGATGTGGCAGCTTCATCTTCTATGACGAATTTTGATATTTTGAAACGCTTGAATCGTCTTGAAAAAGAAGTATTCGGCAAACAAATTTTAGACAATCCTGATTTATAATTCAGGTCTTGTCACATGCAATTTTTGGATAATCGCGTGAGGAGAGTTGCTTCTCATGAGGAAAGTCCATGCTAGCACAGGCTGTGATGCCTGTAGTGTTTGTGCTAGGCGAAACCATAAGCCTAGGGACGAGAAATCGTTACGGCAGTTGAAATGGCTAAGTCCTCGGATAGGTCAGAGTAGGCTTGAAAGTGCCACAGTGACGGAGTCTTTCTGGAAACAGAGAGAGTGGAACGCGGTAAACCCCTCAAGCTAGCAACCCAAATTTTGGTCGGGGCATGGAGTACGCGGAAACGAACGTAGTATTCTGACTGCTATCAGCTAGAGCTGTTAGTGGTAGACAGATGATTATCGAAGGAAGTGGTCCTAGTCACTTCTGGAACAAAACATGGCTTATAGAAAATTGCATATAGGTTGGGGCTGAGAAATTTTCTCAACCTCATTTTTTAAAGTGGACATATAGAAAGGTCTTGCAAGACTGTAACATGAAAAAAGAATTTAATTTAATTGCAACTGTGGCAGCAGGGCTTGAAGCTGTTGTAGGACGAGAAGTGCGAGAGTTGGGCTACGATTGTCAGGTTGAAAATGGACGTGTTCGTTTTCAAGGAGACGTGAGAGCTATTATCGAAACCAACCTTTGGCTTCGGGCAGCAGATCGTATCAAAATTATCGTAGGAACGTTCCCAGCTAAGACTTTTGAAGAGCTGTTTCAGGGAGTTTTCGCTTTAGATTGGGGAAATTATTTACCACTCGGAGCTCGGTTCCCAATTTCAAAAGCCAAATGTGTTAAATCTAAACTTCACAATGAACCCAGTGTTCAGGCTATTTCTAAGAAAGCTGTTGTCAAGAAATTACAGAAACACTACGCCCGCCCAGAAGGTGTTCCTCTGATGGAGAATGGCCCAGAGTTTAAGATTGAGGTCTCTATTTTGAAAGACATGGTAACTGTCATGATTGATACGACAGGGTCTAGCCTCTTTAAACGTGGCTATCGTACCGAAAAAGGCGGCGCTCCTATCAAGGAAAATATGGCGGCAGCTATTTTACAACTTTCTAACTGGTATCCAGACAAGCCTTTGATTGATCCGACCTGTGGTTCAGGAACTTTCTGTATCGAGGCAGTTATGATTGCTAGAAAGATGGCTCCAGGACTTCGTCGCTCCTTTGCTTTTGAGGAATGGAACTGGATTAGCGATCGCTTGATTCAAGAAGTTCGCACAGAAGCGGCCAAAAAAGTAGACCGTGAGCTGGAGCTGGATATCATGGGCTGTGATATTGATGCTCGCATGGTGGAAATTGCTAAGGCTAATGCTCAGGCAGCTGGTGTTGCAGGAGACATTACTTTTAAGCAGATGCGCGTGCAGGATTTGCGTTCCGATAAAATTAATGGCGTGATTATCTCAAATCCGCCTTATGGAGAACGCTTGTCAGATGATGCAGGGGTTACCAAGCTCTATGCTGAGTTGGGGCAAGTATTTGCACCGCTGAAAACTTGGAGCAAATTTATCCTAACTAGTGATGAAGCATTTGAAAGCAAGTATGGGAGCCAAGCGGATAAGAAACGTAAGTTATACAACGGAACCTTGAAAGTGGATCTGTATCAATATTTTGGTCAGCGTGTTAAACGCCAAGAGGTAAAATAGAAAGGTTATACTCATGAGTAAGAAAAGACGGAATCGTCATAAAAAAGAACATAAAGAAGCGCAATTTGATTTTGACGAAGCAAAAGAGCTAACCGTTGGTCAAGCTATTCGTAAAAATGAAGAAGTGGAAGCAGGAGTCTTACCTGGAGATTCTATCTTGGACAAGTATGTCAAGCAACACAAAGATGAAATCGAAGCAGATAAGTTTGCGACTCGCCAATACAAAAAGGAGGAGTTAGTTGAAACTCAGAGTCTGGATGATTTAATTCAAGAGATGCGTGAGGCTGTAGAAGAGTCAGAAGCTTCTTCGGAGGAAGTTCCATCTTCTGAAGACATCTTACCACCCTTGCCTCTGGGCGATGAGGAGCAAGGCTTGGATCCTCTATTGCTAGAGGATGAAAATCCAACAGAAATGACTGAAGAAGTGGAAGAGGAGCAAAACCTTTCTCGTCTGGATCAAGAGGACTCAGAAAAGAAAAGTAAAAAAGGCTTTGTTTTGACCGCTTTGGCGCTTGTATCAGTGATTATCTGTGTCAGTGCTTACTATGTTTACCGTCAAGTGAATCGCTCGACCAAGGAAATTCAAACTTCTCAATCAGCTACAGCCAATCAATCAGATGTGGATGATTTTAATACACTTTATGACGCCTTCTACACAGACAGCAAAAAAACGGCTTTGAAAAATAGCCAGTTTGATAAACTGAGTCAACTTAAGACACTGCTTGATAAACTGGAAGGTAGTCGTGAATATACGCTTGCCAAATCTAAGTATGATAGTCTAGCAACGCAAATCAAGGCTATTCAAGATGTCAATGCTCAATTTGAAAAACCAGCTATTGTTGATGGTGTTTTGGACACTAACGCTAAAGCTAAATCGGATGCTAAATTTACAGATATTAAAACTGGCAATACGGAGCTTGATAAAGTGCTAGATAAGGCTATCAGCCTTGGTAAGAGCCAGCAAACAAGTACTTCTAGCTCAAGTTCAAGTTCAAGTGAAACTAGTAACTCAAGCTCTAGTCAAGCAAGCTCAAATACGACTAGTGAGACAAGCCCAAGTAGTTCAAATACGGCATCAAATGAAACTAGAAGTACTCGCAGTGAAGTCAATATGGGTCTATCAAGCACGGGTGTTTCTGTTCAAAGAAGTGCTAGTCGTGTTGCCTATAATCAGTCTGCTATTGATGATAGTAACAACTCTGCCTGGGATTTTGCGGATGGTGTCTTAGAACAAATTCTAGCGACTTCACGCTCACGTGGTTATATCACTGGTAACCAATATATCCTTGAACGTGTTAATATCGTTAATGGCAATGGTTATTACAACCTCTACAAGCCAGATGGAACCTATCTCTTTACCCTTAACTGTAAGACAGGATATTTTGTTGGAAATGGTTCTGGACATGCGGATGCCTTGGACTTCTAAGTAGCCGTTACAAAATTCTTTCTTTTCAAAAGTAAAAATGATAAAATAAAACAAATCAAACAAGAGGAGTGTCAAATGACAAAAGCTAACTTTGGTGTCGTAGGTATGGCCGTAATGGGCCGTAACCTTGCCCTTAATATTGAATCTCGTGGTTACACAGTTGCTATCTACAACCGTAGTAAAGAAAAAACGGAAGATGTGATTGCTTGCCATCCTGAAAAGAACTTTGTACCAAGCTATGACGTTGAAAGTTTTGTAAACTCAATCGAAAAACCTCGTCGTATCATGCTGATGGTTCAAGCTGGACCTGGTACAGATGCTACAATTCAAGCCCTTCTTCCACACCTTGACAAGGGTGACATCTTGATCGACGGAGGAAATACTTTCTACAAAGATACTATCCGTCGTAATGAAGAATTGGCAAACTCAGGTATCAACTTTATCGGTACTGGGGTTTCTGGTGGTGAAAAAGGTGCCCTTGAAGGTCCTTCTATCATGCCTGGTGGACAAAAAGAAGCCTACGAATTGGTTGCGGATGTTCTTGAAGAAATTTCAGCTAAAGCACCAGAAGATGGCAAACCATGTGTGACTTACATCGGTCCTGATGGAGCTGGTCACTATGTGAAAATGGTTCACAATGGTATTGAGTATGGAGACATGCAATTGATCGCAGAAAGCTATGACTTGATGCAACACTTGCTAGGCCTTTCTGCAGAAGATATGGCTGAAATCTTTACTGAGTGGAACAAGGGTGAATTGGACAGCTACTTGATCGAAATCACAGCTGATATCTTGAGTCGTAAAGACGATGAAGGCCAAGATGGACCAATCGTAGACTACATCCTTGATGCTGCAGGTAACAAGGGAACTGGTAAATGGACTAGTCAATCATCACTTGACCTTGGTGTACCATTGTCACTCATTACTGAGTCGGTATTTGCACGTTACATTTCAACTTACAAAGAAGAACGTGTGCATGCTAGCAAGGTTCTTCCAAAACCAGCTGCCTTCAAATTTGAAGGAGACAAGGCTGAGTTGATTGAAAAAATCCGTCAAGCCCTTTACTTCTCAAAAATCATTTCATACGCACAAGGTTTTGCTCAATTGCGTGTAGCTTCTAAAGAAAATAACTGGAACTTGCCATTTGCAGACATCGCATCTATCTGGCGTGATGGCTGTATCATCCGTTCTCGTTTCTTGCAAAAGATTACAGATGCTTACAACCGTGATGCAGACCTTGCTAACCTTCTTTTGGATGAGTACTTCTTGGATGTTACTGCTAAGTATCAACAAGCAGTGCGTGACATCGTAGCTCTTGCTGTTCAAGCTGGTGTACCAGTACCAACCTTCTCAGCAGCTATTACTTACTATGATAGCTACCGTTCAGCTGACCTTCCAGCTAACTTGATCCAAGCGCAACGTGACTACTTTGGTGCCCACACTTACCAACGTAAAGACAAAGAAGGAACCTTCCACTACTCTTGGTATGACGAAAAATAAGTAGGTCTGCCATGGGGAAACGGATTTTATTACTTGAGAAAGAAAGAAATCTAGCTCATTTTTTAAGTTTGGAACTCCAAAAAGAGCAATACCGAGTTGATCAGGTTGAGGAGGGGCAAAAAGCCCTCTCCATGGCTCTTCAGACAGACTATGACTTGATTTTATTGAATGCTCGTCTGGGGGATATGACAGCCCAGGATTTTGCAGATAGGCTGAGTCGGACTAAGCCAGCTTCAATCATCATGGTCTTGGACCATCGTGAAGAATTGCAAGACCAGCTTGAGACAATCCAACGCTTTGCCGTTTCTTACATATATAAGCCAGTTATTATTGAGAATCTGGTAGCTCGTATTTCAGCGATTTTCCGAGGTCGGGACTTTATCGACCAACACTGTAGTCAGATGAAGGTTCCAACGTCTTACCGCAATCTGCGTATGGATGTAGAACATCATACCGTTTATCGTGGCGAGGAGATGATTGCTCTGACGCGTCGTGAGTATGACCTTCTGGCTACTCTCATGGGAAGTAAGAAAGTCTTGACTCGTGAGCAGTTATTGGAAAGTGTCTGGAAGTATGAAAGTGCGACCGAAACCAATATCGTGGATGTCTATATCCGTTATCTACGTAGCAAGCTTGATGTAAAAGGTCAGAAAAGCTACATTAAAACCGTTCGTGGTGTTGGTTACACCATGCAAGAATAGAAAAGCAGTTGCAGTTGTGTAACTGCTTTTTATGTGATTTCTTTATATATTGACATAAAATTTTGTATTTGCTACAATCAGTTATGGAGGATAGGTCTAATGAAAATAGTAAAAAAATTGATGCAGATCGCATTAGCATTCTTTTTCTTTGGTTTACTAGCAACAAGTACAGTATTGGCGGATGATGCTGATTCGGAAGGCTGGCATTTTGTACAAGAAAACGGAAGAACCTACTACAAGAAGGGGGAACTCAAAGAAACCTACTGGCGAGTGATTGATGGTAAGTACTATTATTTTGATTC
>CAKQBM010000053.1 GCA_934216185.1 uncultured Streptococcus sp.
TTTCTTTCAGCTTGATTGGATTCAAGACTGGAATCACTGTGTGGTTTTATTTTGAAGCTAATTTTTGCCCAGCCTCTTTTTTTATTTTCAGGAGGGAAAATGACAAAAGAATTACAATCATCACGCTATATTGTCATTTCATTTTTAGTACGTGAAATGGGAATTGACATTGTTGAAGCCATCTCTCTTATGGCTGAATTAGAAAAAAGTGGCTTGGTTCGATTGGAATCAAGTGGAGATTTAATACTCAAAGAACTTGGAGGAGCACTATGAAACGAATTACCGCAAATCAATACCAAACTTCAGAACGGTATTATAAATTACCTAAAATTCTTTTTGAGGATGAGAAATATATGGATATGAAACTAGAAGTAAAGGTGGCTTATTCTATTTTAAAAGATCGTTTAGAATTATCTCTCAGTCGTGGTTGGATAGATGAAGAAGGAGCAGTTTATTTAGTATTTTCTAATTCTAAACTGATGAGGCTGTTAGGTTGTTCGAAGTCAAAATTACTGTCCATCAAAAAAAGTCTTAAAGATTATGACTTAATTGATGAAGTTCAACAGTCTTCAAGTGAGATACGAAACAATTGATTTACATGGAACAAACACATTATTTATCTAACTAAAGGAGAAGCAATATGGCTGAACGATTTTGGGAGAACTTGTCCATTATTTTGGCTGAAAGAAATATCAGTTGGATTGAGTTAACCAGAAAAATGTTTGCGGAAGAGTTTCACTATCCAAGTGAATTGAATCGTTTGTATCAAAAGATTCGCCACTATAAGATGGAACAACGAATGCCTCAAAGTCCATGGGTAGAAAGGATTGTGCAGGTATTAGACTTAGATTATGAAGATTTATTTCGGAGGTAACTATGAAAAGAATAATTCCAGTTTATATATTCCAACAAGTAAATGTCCTATTGGTATCCCTATATTTACTGAAATTGCTTTGTATCGGTGAGTTAACTATACTACAGATTCTCTATTGTGGGTCGCTCATTTCTTTTTTATGGATGTATGATCAACGAAAACAAGTGGTCAAGGTCAATATGAAAATTAGGATAAAGTGGCTTGGTATTGGATTCGTTAGCCTACTGATTATAAGTCTATGTTTTAGCCTGATTCATGCTCAAGGAAGTACGAATCAAGCAAATCTAATTGGCCTTCAACATCAAGTTCCTTGGTTTTCATTTTTATTGTTCTTAATCAATGCGAGTATGGTTGAAGAATTTCTGTATCGAGAAATTTTATGGAACTTGATTAGAAAATTAGATATTCGAGTTGCTTTGACAAGCGTTTTATTTGCCTTAGCACATCATCCTGGAACCATTCTAGCTTGGTGTTTGTATGTTTCACTTGGGATGTTTTTAGGGATGGTGCGCTATAAATCTGATTTATGGGGCAGTATGGGGCTACATTTGGTGTGGAACCTACTAGTTTATAGTTTGCTGCTTTTTTAAAATAGGTGGCCTGATTTATTTAGATTTATAGAAAATAGATAGGAAGTTCAATTCAATTGTGAAAGAATTACTTATCTGTGATATAATAAAAAGAAAAGGCTTGAATAAGAAAGTAGGGAGAATGAAGATGCAAAGAAGACAAGATCGATATCAGCGTGGTTCAGCTTTTCGTTTTATGAGGGGCTTGGTAAACTTTTTTAGGAGTTATCGCAAGTGGAGCAATAAAGGATTTGTGGCGGTACTCTTGTTAGCAGTTACTTTATCAATGGGCTTGGTCTTGTTGTTTGAAAGTTTCCAAGGAATCCATTTAACCAGTCAAAAACGAGATACTATTTCTCAAGAGGGGACTAAGCAAAAGTCTCAGGAGCAGGAAGAGGAAAAAACTGCCAGAATTATGGCCCACGGGGATTTGCTTTATCATGATATTCTTTACTTTTCAGCAAAAAAGGATGATGGAACGTATGATTTTCATGAGAATTTTGAGTATGTGACACCTTGGCTTAAGCAAGCAGATTTAGCTATTGGTGACTTTGAAGGAACCATTAATAAGGATCATTATTTAGCGGGTTATCCTCTCTTTAATGCTCCTGCTGAAGTTATGGATGCCATTAAGGATGCAGGTTATCATGTGCTGGATTTAGCTCATAATCATATTTTGGATTCGCAAATTGAGGGAGTTATTTCAACGGCCGATATTATTGAGAAAGCTGGAATCACTCCAATCGGAGTTTATACGCATGAACCACGTGATCAGGCTCCGCTGGTCATTAAGGAAGTGAATGGTATCAAGGTTGCACTTTTGGCTTATTCTTATGGATTTAATGGAATTGAGCAAAATATTTCTCAAGAGGATTATAATCACTATCTTTCAGATTTAGATGAGAATAAAATGAAGTCTGAAATTGAACGGGCGGAAAAGGAAGCAGATATCACCATTATCATGCCACAAATGGGTGTTGAGTATCGCATAGAACCGACTGAAGAGCAAAAAGCTCTTTATCACAAGATGATTGATTGGGGAGCAGATATTATCTTTGGAGGGCATCCACACGTAGTTGAACCGTCTGAAATTGTTGAAAAAGATGGGGACAAGAAACTCATTATCTATTCAATGGGGAACTTCATTTCCAATCAACGAATTGAGACCATGCAAGGGGTAGAAAATGCTAAGTGGACTGAACGTGGCGTTCTCATGGACGTGACCATTAAGAAGAAGGATGGAAAAACAACTATCGGAACAGCTAAAGCTCATCCTACTTGGGTCAATCGAACACCAAAGGGAACCTTTTCACCAGAAGGCTATCCTTTATATCATTATCAAACCTATATCTTGGAAGATTTTATAGAGGGTGGCAGTCATCGTGACCAATTAGATGAAGCGACTAAGGAACGAATTGATACAGCCTACAAAGAAATGAACGAACATGTGGGATTGAAGTGGGATTAGTTTGAATCCAGAGGAAAGTAAATGACGATTAAGGTAATTGCGACAGATATGGATGGAACCTTACTGGATGCTAGAGGCCAGCTGGATCTCCCACGCTTGGAAAAGATTTTAGATCAGTTGGATAAAAGGGGGATTCGTTTTGTCATCGCGACGGGCAATGAAATTCACCGCATGAGGCAACTACTGGGGCACTTGGTGGATCGAGTGGTTCTGGTTGTTGCTAACGGTGCTCGTATTTTTGAAAACAATGAATTGACTCAGGCTCAGACATGGGATGACGCCATTGTTGTCAAGGCTTTGGCTCATTTCAAGGATCGAGCGTGTCAGGATCAGTTTGTTGTAACAGGGATGAAGGGTGGTTTCGTCAAAGAAGGTACCGTTTTTACAGATCTTGAAAGTTTTATGACTCCAGAAATGATTGAAAAATTCTACCAACGGATGCAGTTTGTGGATGAGTTAACATCTGATCTCTTTGGTGGTGTGCTCAAGATGAGCATGGTTGTTGGTGAGGAACGTTTGAATTCGGTCTTGGAAGAAATCAATGACCTCTTTGATGGCCGTGTTCGGGCTGTATCGAGTGGCTATGGTTGCATTGATATCCTCCAAGCTGGGATTCATAAAGCATGGGGCTTGGAGGAATTACTCAAGCGCTGGGACTTAAACTCCCAACAAATCATGGCTTTTGGTGACAGTGAAAATGATGTTGAAATGCTTGAAATGGCTGGAATTGCCTATGCGATGGAAAATGCTGATGACAAAGCCAAAGCTGTTGCGACGGCTCTAGCACCAGCCAACAGCCAAGGAGGAGTTTACCAAGTCTTGGAAAACTGGTTAGAAAAAGGAGAATGAAGTGGCAGTACAGTTATTAGAAAATTGGCTCCTAAAGGAACAAGAAAAAATCCAAACCAAGTATCGTCACTTAAATCAGGTTTCTGTTGTAGAGCCAGATATTCTCTTTATTGGTGATTCCATTGTTGAATATTATCCTCTGCAGGAGTTGTTTGGCACTGCAAAGACGATTGTCAATCGAGGCATTCGAGGTTATCAGACAAGGCTGTTACGAGAGAATCTAGATGCGCATCTGTACGGTGGAGCAGTAGATAAAATTGTCCTTTTGATTGGGACAAATGATATCGGAAAAGATGTGCCTGTGAATGAGGCTCTCAATAATCTCGAAGCTATCATACAATCCATTGCTTGCGATTATCCATTGACAGAGATAAAATTGCTTTCTATTTTGCCAGTCAATGAGGGAGAGGAGTACAAGCAGACAGTCTATATCCGCACGAATGAAAAGATACAGAAATGGAATCAAGCCTATCAAGAGCTTGCTTCTGCCTATATGCAGGTAGAATTTGTGCCAGTTTTTGATAGTTTGACAGACCAGGCAGGCCAACTCAAAAAAGAATATACAACTGATGGACTGCATCTCAGTGTTGCTGGTTATCAGGTTTTGACAAAAGCCTTGAAAGACTATCTTGTGTAGTTAGTTGATTTCCTTTTTGCATTTTTGTGTTAGATAAGGTATAATGGTTTTATTGTCTTTTGGGGTCGTTACGGATTCGACAGGCATTATGAGGCATATTTTGCGACTCGTGTGGCGACGTAAACGCTCAGTTAAATATAACTGCAAAAAATAACATTTCTTACGCTCTAGCTGCCTAAAAACCAGCAGGCGTGACCCGATTTGGATTGCTCGTGTTCAATGACAGGTCTTATTATTAGCGAGATACGATCAAGTCTTGTCTAGCGGCTTGATAAGATATTGATAGACTCGCAGTTTCTAGGCTTGAGTTATGTGTCGAGGGACTGTTAAACTAATACATAACCTATGGTTGTAGACAAATATGTTGGCAGGTGTTTGGACGTGGGTTCGACTCCCACCGGCTCCATTATTCCTTTGCATTCTTTTGCATTCCTTGGTAAAACGTTGTTAAATCAACGTTTTTTATTTTTGTCTTTGGTATTCCTTGGTATTCTTTTGCGAAAAAGGCAGACCCTAAAACAGACCCTATTTTTAAAAAAGCGATAAAAAAAGGATACAACATTTGTCGCATCCTCAAAATAATTTTTCTTTTCTACGGAAGACATGGGATTCGAACCCACGCACGCTGTTACACGCCTACCGCGTTTCCAACACGGCCTCTTAAGCCTCTTGAGTAATCTTCCAATACTTACTCAAATAGTCTACCATAAAGGCTCTTATCTTGCAATAAAAATTCTGGAAATAAGAAAAATGATAGATTTTGAAAGAAAATGACAAAAAATACTTGACTTTGAAATAAAGTATGATAGAATGAATAGTGTAAACGATAACAGGAGGTGATTCAGTGTTAAAAACAGAGCGGAAACAACTGATTTTAGAGGAGTTAAATCAACATCATGTAGTTTCTCTAGAAAAATTAGTTAGTTTGCTAGAGACCTCAGAATCAACGGTTCGAAGAGACTTGGATGAGTTGGAAGCGGAAAATAAGCTTCGTCGCGTGCATGGTGGAGCAGAATTGCCCCATTCCTTGCAGGAAGAAGAAACCATTCAAGAAAAATCTGTCAAAAACCTTCAAGAGAAGAAGTTGCTGGCTCAGAAAGCAGCCTCTCTCATCAAGGAACAAGATGTCATCTTTATCGATGCTGGAACAACAACAGCCTTTTTGATCAAGGAATTGGCCAATCAGAATATCACAGTTGTCACCAACTCCATTCACCATGCAGCTCAGTTGGTTGAAAAGCAGATTCCAACTGTCATGGTTGGAGGAAGTGTCAAGATGGCGACAGATGCTAGCATCGGGGGCGTTGCTCTTAACCAGATTAACCAATTGCACTTTGACCGTGCCTTTATCGGGATGAATGGTGTAGATGATGGCTATTATACGACTCCTGATATGGAGGAGGGAGCTGTGAAGCGTGCTATTTTAGAGAATGCCAAACAGACCTATGTCTTGGTGGATTCGTCTAAAATTGGACAAACTTGCTTTGCCAAGGTAGCACCACTCAAACGAGCTATTGTTATCACAAGTCAAGGGCATGAGCTCTTGCAGGCTATTAAGGAGAAAACGGAGGTAATAGAAGTATGATTTATACAGTCACACTCAATCCATCCATTGACTATATCGTTCGTTTGGACCAAGTCCAAATCGGTAGTGTCAATCGTATGGATAGTGATGATAAGTTTGCTGGTGGGAAAGGTATCAATGTCAGTCGTGTCCTGAAACGCTTGGATATTCCCAATACAGCGACGGGATTTATTGGAGGTTTTACTGGTCAATTTATCACAGATACCCTTGCAGAGGAAGAAATCGAGACACGTTTTGTCCAAGTGGCAGAAGATACTCGTATCAATGTCAAGATTAAAGCAGACCAAGAAACAGAAATCAATGGAACGGGTCCAAATGTTGAACCAGCTCAGTTAGAAGAATTGAAAGCTATTTTGTCTAGTTTGACTGCAGAAGATACAGTTGTGTTTGCGGGTTCAAGTGCTAAAAACTTAGGGAATGTCATCTACAAGGCTTTGATTGCCTTAACGCGTCAGACGGGTGCGCAAGTCGTTTGCGACTTTGAAGGACAGACCTTAATTGATAGTTTAGACTACCAGCCACTTTTGGTTAAACCAAACAATCACGAACTTGGAGCGATTTTTGGTGTAAAACTTGAAAGTTTGGACCAAATCGAGAAATATGCTCGCGAATTGCTGGCTAAAGGTGCTCAAAACGTCATTATCTCTATGGCTGGGGACGGTGCTCTTCTTGTCACATCTGAGGGAGCTTACTTCGCTAAACCAATCAAGGGAACAGTGAAAAATTCAGTTGGGGCTGGTGACTCTATGGTTGCTGGATTCACAGGTGAATTTGTCAAATCAAAAGATGCAGTAGAAGCCTTCAAGTGGGGAGTGGCTTGCGGAACAGCAACGACCTTTTCGGATGACTTGGCAACGGCGGAATTTATTAAAGAAACATATGAAAAAGTTGAGGTAGAAAAACGATGAAAATTCAAGACCTATTGAGAAAAGATGTCATGTTGCTGGATTTGCAGGCAACTGAAAAAACTGCTGTCATCGAAGAGATGATTAAAAGCTTGACAGACCACGGTTATGTAACAGATTTTGAAACCTTTAAAGAAGGAATTTTGGCGCGTGAAGCTTTGACTTCTACAGGTTTGGGTGACGGAATCGCTATGCCTCACAGCAAAAACGCTGCTGTCAAAGAAGCAACGGTTCTCTTTGCTAAGTCAAACAAGGGTGTTGACTACGAGAGCTTAGATGGACAAGCAACTGACCTCTTTTTCATGATTGCAGCTCCAGAAGGTGCTAATGATACTCACTTGGCTGCCTTGGCAGAATTGTCTCAATACTTGATGAAAGACGGATTTGCAGACAAACTTCGCCAAGCAACATCAGCTGACCAAGTCATTGAACTTTTTGACCAAGCTTCAGAAAAAGCTTCAGAAAAAGCTGAAGAACCTGTTCAAGCGCCTGCCAATGAATCTGGTGACTTTATCGTGGCTGTTACAGCTTGTACAACAGGTATCGCCCACACTTACATGGCCCAAGAAGCCCTTCAAAAAGTGGCTGCTGAAATGGGGGTTGGTATCAAGGTTGAAACCAACGGTGCTAGCGGTGTTGGAAACCAACTAACTGCTGAAGACATCCGCAAGGCTAAAGCTGTTATCATTGCAGCAGACAAGGCCGTTGAAATGGATCGTTTCGATGGCAAACCATTGATCAATCGTCCAGTTGCTGACGGTATCCGTAAAACGGAAGAATTGATCAACTTGGCTCTTTCTGGAGATGCTGAAGTTTACCGTGCTACTAATGGAGCAAAAGCTGCAACCGCAAGCAATGAAAAACAAAGCCTTGGTGGTGCCTTCTACAAACACTTGATGAGTGGTGTATCTCAAATGTTGCCATTCGTTATCGGTGGTGGTATCATGATTGCCCTTGCCTTCTTGATTGATGGAGCTTTGGGTGTGCCAAATGAAAATCTTGGCAATCTTGGTTCTTACCATGAACTAGCTTCTATGTTCATGAAAATTGGAGGTGCAGCCTTTGGCTTGATGCTTCCAGTATTTGCAGGTTATGTTGCCTACTCTATCGCTGAAAAACCAGGTTTGGTAGCTGGTTTTGTGGCTGGTGCTATTGCCAAAGAAGGTTTTGCCTTTGGTAAAATCCCTTATGCCGCAGGTGGTGAAGCAACTTCAACTCTTGCAGGTGTCTCATCTGGTTTCCTAGGCGCCCTTGTTGGTGGATTTATCGCAGGTGCTTTGGTTCTTGCCATCAAGAAATACGTTAAAGTTCCTCGTTCACTTGAAGGTGCTAAATCAATCCTTCTCTTGCCACTTCTTGGAACAATCTTGACTGGATTTGTCATGCTGGCTGTTAACATCCCTATGGCAGCAATCAACACTGCTATGAATGATTTCCTTGGCGGTCTTGGAGGCGGTTCAGCTGTCCTTCTTGGTATCGTCCTTGGTGGAATGATGGCTGTTGACATGGGTGGACCTGTCAACAAAGCGGCCTATGTCTTTGGTACAGGTACGCTTGCAGCGACTGTTTCTTCAGGTGGTTCTGTAGCCATGGCAGCAGTTATGGCTGGAGGAATGGTACCACCGCTTGCAATCTTTGTCGCAACTCTTCTTTTCAAAGATAAATTTACCAAAGAAGAACGCAACTCTGGTTTGACAAACATCATCATGGGCTTGTCATTTATCACTGAGGGAGCAATTCCATTTGGTGCCGCAGACCCAGCTCGTGCGATCCCAAGCTTTATCCTTGGTTCGGCAGTAGCAGGTGGACTCGTTGGTCTTGCTGGAATCAAACTCATGGCGCCACACGGAGGAATCTTCGTTATCGCCCTTACTTCAAATGCTCTTCTTTACCTCGTTTCTGTCTTGGTAGGAGCAATTGTAAGTGGTGTGGTTTATGGTTACCTCCGCAAACCTCAAGCATAAACATTAGATATAAGAAAAGATTGTACCGATTGGTGCGGTCTTTTTCTCTTTTCGAAATGCCTGTCAAATATGGTATAATAGAAGAATGGCAAACAAGAATACAAGTAAAACAAGACGGAGACCGTCTAAAGCAGAACTCGAAAGAAAAGAAGCGATTCAACGAATGTTGATTTCGTTGGGAATCGCTCTTTTATTGATTTTCGCAGCCTTCAAATTAGGAGCTGCAGGTATCACTCTTTACAATTTAATACGCTTGCTGGTAGGTAGCCTAGCTTATCTGGCAATATTTGGCATCCTACTCTATCTCTTCTTTTTCAAGTGGATCCGAAAACAGGAAGGCCTCCTATCTGGCTTTTTCACTATATTTGCGGGCTTACTCCTGATTTTTGAGGCCTACTTGGTTTGGAAATATGGTTTGGATAAGTCCGTTCTAAAAGGAACCATGACTCAGGTTGTGACGGATTTGACTGGTTTTCGAACGACCAGTTTTGCTGGTGGAGGCTTGATTGGTGTTGGACTCTATGTGCCAACAGCCTTTCTCTTCTCAAATATCGGTACCTACTTTATTGGTTCTATCTTGATTTTAGCAGGCGCTCTCCTAGTTAGTCCTTGGTCTGTTTACGATATCGCTGAATTTTTCAGCAGAGGCTTTGCTAAATGGCGGGAAGGGCATGAGCGTCGAAAAGAGGAACGCTTTGTAAAACAAGAAGAAAAAGCTCGCCAAAAGGCTGAGGAAGAGGCTAGATTAGAAAAAGAAGCCGCTGAGAAAGCCTTACTCGATTTGCCTCCTGTTGATATGGAAACGGGCGAAATTCTGACAGAGGATGCTGTGCTTGATGTTCCACCTGTTTCGGAAGAAGAGTGGGTGGAACCAGAAATCATCCTACCTCAAGCTGAACGTGAATTCCCTGAAAAGGAAGATAGCTCTGATGATGAAGATGTTCAGGTCGATTTTTCAGCCAAGGAGGCTCTTGAATACAAACTTCCAAGTTTACAACTTTTTGCACCAGATAAACCCAAAGACCAGTCTAAAGAGAAGAAAATCGTCCGAGAAAATATCAAAATCTTGGAAGAAACCTTTGCTAGCTTTGGTATCAAGGTGACGGTTGAACGGGCTGAAATTGGCCCATCAGTGACCAAGTATGAAGTCAAGCCAGCAGTTGGTGTACGGGTTAACCGCATTTCCAATCTAGCAGATGACCTCGCTCTAGCCTTGGCTGCCAAGGATGTCCGGATTGAAGCTCCAATCCCAGGGAAATCTCTCGTTGGAATCGAGGTTCCTAACTCTGAAATTGCGACTGTATCCTTCCGCGAACTATGGGAACAGTCTCAAACGAAAGCAGAAAATCTCTTGGAAATTCCTCTAGGAAAGGCGGTTAATGGCACAGCAAGAGCTTTTGACCTTTCTAAAATGCCCCACTTGCTCGTCGCAGGTTCAACGGGTTCAGGGAAGTCGGTAGCAGTTAATGGTATTATTGCTAGTATTCTCATGAAGGCGAGACCAGACCAGGTCAAATTTATGATGGTTGACCCCAAGATGGTTGAGTTGTCTGTTTACAATGATATTCCTCACCTATTGATTCCAGTTGTGACCAATCCACGCAAGGCCAGCAAGGCCCTGCAAAAGGTTGTGGATGAGATGGAAAACCGTTATGAACTCTTTGCCAAGGTGGGGGTTCGTAATATTGCAGGCTTTAATGCCAAGGTCGAGGAATTTAATGCTCAATCTGAGTACAAGCAGATTCCACTGCCACTCATTGTTGTGATTGTGGATGAGTTGGCTGACCTCATGATGGTGGCCAGCAAGGAAGTGGAAGATGCCATTATTCGTCTTGGACAGAAGGCGCGTGCGGCCGGTATCCACATGATTCTTGCAACCCAGCGTCCATCTGTTGATGTCATATCTGGTCTGATTAAGGCCAATGTCCCATCTCGTGTGGCGTTTGCAGTTTCGTCAGGGACAGACTCTCGTACGATTTTGGATGAAAATGGAGCAGAAAAACTGCTTGGTCGAGGCGACATGCTCTTTAAACCGATTGATGAAAATCATCCAGTTCGTTTGCAAGGATCCTTTATCTCGGATGACGATGTTGAACGCATCGTAAACTTCATCAAGGCTCAGGCAGACGCGGACTACGATGAGAGTTTTGATCCAGGTGAGGTTTCCGAAAATGACGGAGAATTTTCAGATGGTGAAACTGGTGGAGATCCGCTTTTTGAAGAAGCTAAAGCTTTGGTCATTGAGACCCAGAAAGCCAGTGCCTCCATGATTCAGCGTCGTTTATCAGTTGGATTTAACCGTGCGACCCGCCTTATGGAAGAACTCGAAATGGCAGGTGTTATCGGTCCAGCTGAAGGTACCAAACCAAGAAAAGTATTACAACAATAAAAAAATAGCTTCGTTCCAAGTTTGGAAGGAGGCTATTTTAGGTACGACGGGCATGTCGTATATCTGAGGTGTAAGTCCTCCGTGGGCACCTGCTACCGGTGAACCCAATAGC